>JBJEXA010000218.1:0-7144 GCA_051885335.1 Oxalobacter sp.
AATACTCTTTCTCTGCCGCCAATGCTGCATTGGCTGAAAGCACCCTGGGACTTGGTGACCGTTTACAGGTCATGAACGTCATTCCCGGAACCGGTGCAGAGAGGGCTGGATTGAAACGGGGGGATATTCTGGTCAATATTGATGGTCAGGCTGCTCCTCAAGGCAACAATGCGGAACATACTGTTGTACAGCTGCTGTCTCCTGCTGTTGCAGAGGGCCGTAACATCGAAGTGACGGTTTCCCGAAGTGGTTCCAGACATACACTGACAGTTCCGCTGACCCTGTCCTGTGGTTTCCATGTTGAGTTGGGACAGTCCCCAAATGTGACGGCCTTTTCTGATGGCAACCGCATCATGGTGACACAGGGCATGATGTTTTATGCGAAAAACGATGAATCCCTCGCTTATGTCATCGCCAAGGAAATGGCGCACAGTGTCCTTGACCATCCCAGGTTGTCCAACAATACCAGCCGGGCGAAGCTCCTGATTGACAACCTTATCCAGACACCGCCAAAATCCACGGATACGACCGGCTTGAAGGCAATGTCCAAACGGTTTGATATTGATGCGGATTCTGTCAGCCTTGCCATGCTGGTCCGTGGCGGTTACAGCATTGATGGGACAACACGTTTCTGGCGGAACATGGCTTACCACTTCCCGGCTTCCCGCAAGAAACACTATACATCACTGCATCCGGAAGCTTCTACACGTGTCAGTGTCATGCCCCAGTCCATCGACCGTATCAAAGCCATTGAAAAACGTCGTAAGGCCTTGCCATCAACACGGTGAGAAACATTGCTGGATTGAAAAAGTGTGATGCTGGAAATGGGGTGATGGTGCCGTCCAGCATCTTTTTCTCCTGGCAGATTCAGGATAAATAAACAGTATGGATTCCCCGCTTCTTTTTTCTTTGATCGGTATCTTCTGCATCGGCGCAGTCAGTATTCCGCTGGCAGCGCTGTTGTCGTTTTCGTTCCTGTCAAAGATGATTGAGCTGATGATCAGCCTGTCCGTTGGCATGATGCTTTCCACTTCCCTGCTGCATGCATTGCCGGAAGCTGCTGAAATGCTCGAGGATGCCGATAAACTGTTTGCGGCATTGCTGATTGGATTGCTTGGGTTCTTCCTGCTTGAAAAACTCGCCATCATGCGGCATTCGCATCATCATGAGCATGATGGACATCACCATGAACACGGGCATGACCGCCACGAGGCAGGTGCTTCGGGTTGGATGATCCTTGTTGGGCACGGATTCCACAGTTTTACGGATGGTATCCTGATTGCAGCGGCATTCCTGACAAACCCTTATCTGGGGCTGATCACTTGCCTTGCCATCCTTGCCCATGAAATTCCCAACCAGGTTGGGGACTTCATCGTGCTGCTCAATGCAGGTTTCTCAAAAAGACGAGCGTTGCTGTACAGCCTGTGCAACACCGTCAGTTCAGCCGTTGCATCAGTCATTGGGTACTGCACCCTTGAACAATCACATACATGGATTCCTTATGTACTGACCCTGGCATCAGCGGGGTTCATTTACATTGCATTGAGTGACCTTATGCCACAGATGCAGCAGCGGACCAGGCTGCGTGATACGGTTCCTCAGATTATCCTGGTCGCGGCAGGCATCGGCATCATCTTCTGTCTGACCCATCTGCTGCATCATCACCATTGATGTGGAACAGCTGGAAAAACGTGGAAAAACAAGCACATTTTGAAAAGTTCCAATTGCAAGAAAAAATGCCTGAAGTTATAATCTCTATCTTTCCGTGCGTTCAGGAAAACAATAGAAGGTTGTGTCTGCTGTTAAATCAGTGGAACCGCCCATTTGGACGCTTTTTCATTTTTAGGAATCACTATGAAAACCTTTTCCGCTAAGGCCAGCGAAGTCCAGCGTAACTGGTTTGTGATTGACGCCACCGACAAGGTGCTCGGCCGTGTTGCCACTGAAGTGGCACACCGTCTGCGTGGTAAGCACAAACCTGAATATACCCCTCATGTTGACACCGGTGACTACATCATCGTCATCAATGCAGCCAAGCTGCGTGTGACTGGAGCCAAGAACACCGACAAGAAATACTACCGTCACAGTGGTTATCCAGGCGGTATCTATGAAACCACATTTGAAAAGATGCAGCAGCGTTTCCCAGGCCGTGCTTTGGAGAAAGCCGTCAAGGGGATGCTGCCAAAAGGCCCTTTGGGCTATGCCATGATCAAGAAGCTGAAAGTCTATGCCGATGCCTCTCATCCACATAGTGCTCAGCAGCCACAGCCACTGGAAATCTAAGGAACGAACATGATCGGTAACTATAATTACGGAACCGGCCGCCGCAAAAGTGCTGTAGCTCGTGTTTTCATCAAAACAGGCTCTGGCAACATTGTTGTCAATGGTAAGCCAGCAAACGAATATTTCTCCCGAGAAACCGGCATGATGGTCATTCGTCAGCCACTGGAAGTCACTGACAATGTTGAACGTTTCGATATCATGGTCAACGTCAAGGGTGGTGGTGAATCCGGTCAGGCAGGAGCTGTCCGCCATGGCATTGCCCGTGCGCTGATTGATTACGATGCAGCCCTGAAACCAGCATTGTCCAAAGCAGGTCTGGTTACCCGTGATGCACGTGAAGTTGAACGTAAGAAAGTCGGTCTGCGTAAAGCACGCCGTGCAAAACAGTTCTCCAAACGTTGATATCTTCGGAGCTTGTATCCGCTGTTATTACGAAAGCGTGCAAAGCTGTCTGGCTTCGGTCAGACAGCTTTTTTCTCATTGGCTGTCTGGCATCAGGCTTTTAGATTATCATGCCACTGTTTTCTTGTTTTTTATTCCCGTTTTTCTGTGAGGTCAGAACATGATTAAAGTCGGTATTGTGGGGGGGTCCGGTTACACCGGGGTTGAGTTGCTGCGTCTTCTTTCCCGTCACCCGGAAGTCAAGCTTACGGCTATCACCTCCCGTGGGGATGCTGGTACCCGTGTTGATGACATGTTCCCTTCGCTGCGTGGTATTGTTGACCTGAGTTTCACTGCACCTGACCAGTCCAACCTGAATGAATGCGATGTTGTTTTCTTTGCAACCCCCCACGGTGTTGCCATGTCACATGCAAGAGCCCTGCTCGAGGCAGGGGTACGCATCATTGACCTGGCTGCGGACTTCAGGCTCAAGGATACAGCTGAATTCGAGAAATGGTACAAACTGCCGCACAGCTGTCCAGACATCCTTGCTGAGGCCATTTATGGCTTGGCGGAAATCAATCGGGAAGCCATTCGGAAAGCACGGGTCATCGGGCTGCCTGGCTGCTATCCAACATCGGTGCAGCTCGGTTTTGCACCCTTGCTGAAACAGGCAAAACCATTGGTCAATGAAGCAGGGCTTATTGCCGACTGTAAATCCGGTGTTTCGGGCGCGGGCAGAAAGGCATCTGTCGGTTCCATGTTTGCCGAATCATCGGACAATTTCCATGCCTATGGTGTCAAGGGGCATCGCCATCTGCCAGAGATTGTCCAGGGTCTGAAAGCACTGACTGGCAATACCCGTGATATCGGTCTGACATTTGTGCCGCATCTGACACCAATGATCCGGGGCATCCATTCCACGCTTTATGCAACGATAGCACCGGGATGCGAAAATATCGATTACCAGAAACTTTACGAAGATTTCTACAGGAATGATCTATTTGTCGATGTCATGCCATCGGGGTCACATCCTGAAACCCGCAGTGTCCGGTCTTCCAACTACCTGCGCATTGCAGTACACCGTCCAATGGACGGCAATACCTTGGTCATCCTTGTTGTCGAAGACAATCTGGTCAAAGGGGCTGCGGGTCAAGGTGTCCAGTGCATGAACCTCATGTTCGGTTTTGACGAAGCCACAGGACTCCAGGTTGTCCCTGTCCTACCCTGAGCAGAGAAGCCGCAATGCGCCTATAATGGAAAAGATTGGAACACAGGAGTCAATGCCATGAGCGAAGGAAAAGAACAGGAACCTGCAGAAGAACTGGATTACAAGAACCCGATCGGGATGAGCGACAATGCGGTTGCCAAGATTAAGGAACTACTGGCGGAAGAAGGCAATCCCAACCTCAAGCTGCGGGTATTTGTCCAGGGTGGAGGTTGTGCCGGTTTCCAGTATGGCTTCAGTTTCGATGAGAACATTGCAGAAGATGATACCGTTATTGAGAAAGATGGTATCCAGATGCTGATTGATGCCATCAGCTATCAGTATCTGATTGGTGCGCAGGTCGATTACAAGGATGACCTTGAAGGCGCCCAGTTCACCATCAAGAATCCGAATGCCACAACCACCTGTGGTTGTGGGTCTTCGTTTTCTGTCTGATAAGCAGTCTAGGCTGCCAACATATGGAGAGGGCAGGAGAAGACCTACTCTTTTTCATTGACGATAATCACATCGCTGGCATTGTGCCATAGTGTGTTCATTGCCATCCTTATGGTAAGCGCCTGACCAATGGCAGATGCTTTGTAGGATTGGTATGACAGATTGACCTTTCCCGGTAAGGCTGTATTCGACCCTAGGTGGGATTTCAGGATATGCCTTGCGGGAGATGATGCCATTGGCAATCAGTCCCTTCAAGGTCAGTGCCAGCACTGCATCAGTGATATTGACCATCTCTTTCCGGATTTCGCTGTAACGCAGCGTATCCTTTTCTGCGAGGATACAGATGATTCTTGAATTCCATTTCCCGCCGAAAATATCCAGTCCATATTCCAAGGGGCACCGGATATCTTTTTCAAATTTCGGTTGATACATGGCTTGGTTTCTCCTTTGTTATTATTTTACGGTTTTTATTTAGTTTCCATCATATAACTATGAAATTTATAAGTTACTTATAAATTTGTTTATATATTTTTCTATAGAAGTAATTTCAATAAAATAAGTACTCCTGTTAGGAATCAAAGATCCAGTTGTTTTTTTAGGAGGAAAGTCCCATGAAAGTGAAAGCTTATCTTGAAATTACGTTGACCATCAGCAATGAAAACCGACCTGCTGCGGCAAAGGTCTATGAAGATTACCGCCAGCCGTTCCTTGATACCATTGAAGGTGCATTGACCAAGACACTCCTTGTCCGCGATGAAGATGTCCAAGTCCTGCATGGCTTTGACAGCGTTCAGCATGCACAGGCTTATCTATCCAGTGAAATGTTCAAGAGCGATGTTTTTGCCGGTCTTCAACCACTATGGCATGGCGTTCCTGAAGTAAGGATTTATACCGTAGCGGTATGAACGATTGTTTCTTTGCCTGAAAACCGTCTTGGCAGCCTAGAGCTGTCAGACGGTTTTTTAAGTGTTGCTGTTTTGCGAATTCCTACCTGCTTTCTATGGATTTGATGCCAAATAGTTGACCGGAAAAGTCGGGAATCCTATACTTGACAAAATTGTTCAACTATTTTCCCATTCAGGAACCAAGACGATGCGTCTGACGACAAAAGGGCGTTTTGCCGTAACCGCCATGATTGACTTGGCAAGGAACCAGCAGGAAGGACCGGTCCCCCTGTTGGGTATCAGCGCACGTCAGGATATTTCTGTTGCCTATCTGGAGCAGTTGTTTTCCAGGTTGCGCCGCAGTGCGTTGGTCAAGTCGGTGCGTGGTCCTGGCGGCGGTTATCTGCTGGCACGTGATGCGGCGGGAATTTCTGTGGCAGACATCGTTTTTGCCGTTGATGAACCGTTGGACGTGACACGGTGTGGTGGTCATGGAAACTGTGCGAAAGGCAGCATTACCTGCATTACCCATGATTTATGGGCAAGCCTGAACGAACGGATTGTGGATTATCTGGCATCGGTGACATTGGCATCGCTGGCAGATGGGGGTATGGAAAATACAGCTGGACAAGGAAACAATATCATTTTCATAAAACAAGACGACAGGCATAGCACAAGGACGAAAGAAGTATGAGCGATCCGATTATTCAGCCAACCCAATGCAGTATTCTGAAAGATACAGTTGGGGATGACAGTTATCCGATCTATCTGGACAATTCCGCAACGACACCGGTAGATTCCCGTGTGGCAGACAAGATGATTCCTTATCTGTCTGTTCATTTTGGCAATGCGGCGTCCAATACGCATGCATATGGCTGGCATGCGGAAAAAGCCGTTGAAGAAGCCCGTAGCCACGTGGCGGCGCTCATCAATGCCGATCCCCGTGAAATCGTCTGGACTTCCGGAGCGACTGAAGCCAACAATCTGGCATTGAAAGGAGCGGCACATTTCTATCAGAAAAAAGGTCGACACCTGATAACCGTCCAGACGGAACACAAGTGCGTGCTGGATTCATGCCGTGAACTGGAACGCCAAGGGTTTGAAGTCACCTATCTGGAGCCTCAGGAAAACGGCTTAATTACCGTTGAGCAGCTTGAAGCGGCAATCCGTCCAGACACCATCATGGTATCTGTTATGCTGGTCAACAATGAAATCGGTGTCATCCAGCCGCTGAAAGCTATTGCCAAGCTGTGCCGGAGCAAAGGGATATTGATCCATACAGACGCAGCACAGGCTTGCGGAAAGATGCCGGTGGATGTGCAGGACCTGGATGTTGACCTGATGACCATGACAGCCCATAAAATCAATGGTCCGAAGGGTATCGGTGCGCTGTACGTCCGCCGCCGTCCCCGTGTCCGTCTTGAGGCACAGATGCATGGTGGTGGGCATGAACGCGGAATGCGTTCTGGTACCCTGGCAACCCATCAGATTGTCGGGATGGGTGAGGCATACCGGATTGCAAAGATAGAAATGGCAGAAGAGATTGCCCGTATTCGGGTGATGCGTGACCGTATGGCGCGTGAATTGAGCAAAATTGAGGCTTCTTATATCAATGGGGATATGGAACACCGGATCGCCCATAACCTGAATATCAGTTTCAACTATGTCGAAGGTGAAGCCATGATGATGGCGATGAAGGGAATTGCCGTTTCATCAGGTTCTGCCTGTACCTCCGCCAGTCTGGAGCCTTCTTATGTGCTGCGGGCGATTGGCAGGAGCGATGAACTGGCGCACAGTTCCCTGCGCATCACGCTGGGGCGTTTCACAACTGATGAAGAAGTGGATTTCGCCATCAGACTGATTACTGAAAAAGTGGCGAAACTGCGTGAACTTTCTCCGTTATGGGAAATGTACAAGGAGGGTGTTGATATGG
>JBJEXA010000219.1:0-7124 GCA_051885335.1 Oxalobacter sp.
CAGGATTGTTGTTGTGGAAAAAGCAAAAGATGTCTATGCAGACCGCGATGCGCTGAAAATCAGTGTGTTTATGAATGTGTTCAATGTTCATTCCAACCGGTCTCCGGTTGATGGCAAGGTTGAGCATGTCCAATACTTTCCGGGCTCTTTCCTGAATGCAGCGGTTGACAAGGCTTCCACTGAGAATGAACGTAATGCGATGATTATGACAGCGGAAAACGGCCAGACAGTCACCTGCGTGCAGGTCGCCGGACTGGTTGCACGCCGTATCCTCTGTTATGCCGAAGCGGGTAGGGAACTGTCAAGAGGGGAACGTTATGGCTTTATCCGCTTTGGTTCCCGGGTGGATGTCTATCTGCCATTAAATGCACGGCCCATGGTGACGGTTGGGGACAAGGTTTCTGCAACAGAGACCATCTTGGCGCAGTTGCAGTCTTGAGTGAAAAATCGTGCTATCCGCTCAAAAAAGGGGTAAACTGGCTGAAAATCAGGGAGAAAATGTTATGACCGATCAGAAACCGACAGGGGATGCTGACAGGCAGGATTCCCTGAAGCCCCGTAATAAAAGCATTTATCTGTTGCCAAATGCGTTCACCATCGGCTCACTGTTCTGTGGAATGTATGCCATCATCATGGCATTGGGGATGGAATTCAAACAGGCAACAGTCCTTATTTTCGTCTCTATGCTGTTGGACAGCATGGATGGTCGTGTTGCGCGTTTGACCCATACATCCAGTGCGTTCGGAGCGGAGCTGGACAGCTTGGCTGACATGGTCGCTTTCGGCGTTTCTCCGGCACTGGTGGTTTATGAATGGTCGCTGAAATATATGGACGGTCGTTTGGGTCTGGTTCCCGCCTTTGTGCTGGCTGCTTGTGCTGCCTTACGCCTTGCCCGTTTCAACACCAATATCGGTATTGTTGACAAGCGTTATTTCCAAGGTCTTCCCAGCCCAGCTGCTGCAGCGTTGGTTGCAGGGTTCATCTGGTTGATGGAGGACCTGGGCATCAAAGGCAGTTCAGTCTGCTGGTATGCATGGGTGATTACTCTCTATGCTGGTATCACCATGGTGACCAATGTGCCGTTCTTCAGCTTCAAGGTCATGAATTTCAGGAAAAGCGTCCCTTTCCTTGCTCTTATCCTGGTGGCTTTGATCCTGACGACGATTACGTTTGATCCTCCGACAGCACTGTTTGGCATCTTCTGTCTCTATGGTCTGTCAGGCTATGTGATTTTCGCCTACCGGAGATTGACAGGGCAGAGTGTTGACATCATCAAGACAGAAGATGATGCACATAAAAGTACGGAATGACGCGCTAAAAGGTAAAAAGTTTGGTTTCTATCATGGATGTTGGTGCTTTCATTTCCTACCAACAGCAGCCAGGATGCTTTTTCTGGCTGTTGCGCTTCCTAGCACGCTCAGCGTGCTGATTCCCTTTTCATACATAATCCAAGAAAATTCCTGTTCCATGATGTTAATCATGGGCAGATGAGGTATCATTCTAAGATTTAGAAATTCAGAGACAGTTGAAATAAATTCAAAGGAGTACATCATGGCTGGCACATCAGCAAGTTCTTCAGAAGAGAAAATCATCATTTTCGATACAACCTTGCGGGATGGCGAACAGGTTCCTGGCAGCCAGTTGAATACGGTTGAAAAACTGGAAGTTGCCCGTGCCTTGGATGCGCTGGGTGTGGATGTCATTGAGGCTGGGTTCCCGATTTCCAGCCCAGGTGACTACAAATCTGTTGTCGAGATTTCCAAGATTGTTGACAAACCGGTCATTTCCGCATTGACCCGTGCCCGTGAAAAAGACATTGATGTTGCAGCGGAAGCCCTGCGTTTTGCAAAACGGGGACGCATCCATACCGGTATCGGTACATCTGAAAACCATATCCGCTACAAATTCAATTCCACGCCGGAACAGATTCTGGAAATTGCCGCCAAGATGACCGCATACGCCAGGAAATATATTGATGATGTGGAATTCTTCTGTGAAGATGCCGGACGTACTGACAATGCATATCTTGCAAAAGTGGTTGAGGCCGTCATTGCAGCAGGCGCAACCGTCATCAACCTGCCGGACACCACGGGTTACTGTACACCTTATGAATATGGTGAAAAGATCCGGTATCTGAAGGAAAATGTGCCCAACATTGATAAGGCAATCCTTTCTGCCCACTGCCATAATGACCTCGGTATGGCAACAGCTAATGCATTGGCTGGCATCATGAACGGTATCCGTCAGGTTGAGTGCACCATCAATGGGATTGGCGAACGTGCAGGTAATACTTCTCTTGAAGAAATCGTCATGATTCTCAAGAGCCGTAAGGACCTGCCTTTCTATACTGACATTGACACCACCAAGATCGTCAAGACCTCCCGCCTGGTTTCCAACCTGATGCGTATGCCTGTTCAGCCAAACAAGGCGATTGTTGGCCGTAATGCTTTTGCACACTCTTCTGGTATCCATCAGGACGGTGTCCTGAAGTTCCGTGAAAACTATGAAATCATTGACCCCGCCGATATCGGTCACAGTGATTCATCCATTGTCCTGACTGCACGCAGTGGCCGTGCGGCATTGGATCATCATCTGCGCCGTTTGGGCTATGTCCTGTCTCCGGAAGAGCTGGAAGTTTCCTACAAGAAATTCCTGGTACTGGCAGACATTCAGAAATCTGTTTCTGATGAAGATCTGCGCAATCTGGCGGGGTCTGACAAAGAAGCTGTTGAAGATGCCCGTCGTATCAAGGTTGACTATCTTCAGGTTGTTTGTGGCAAGAGTGCCATCCCGATGGCGACCATCCGTCTGATTATTGATGGCGAAAAACATCTGGCGACTGCAGCAGGCAATGGACCGATTGATGCGGCCCTGAATGCTGTCCGTCAGCTGATCCAGCAGAAAGTCACTTTGGAAGAATTCCTGATTCAGGCAATCACCCGTGGTACTGACGATGTGGGTAAAGTTCACATCCAGGTTGAAAACAAGGGCAAGGTTTACTATGGCTTCTCTGCCAATACCGACATCATCACTGCTTCTGTCGAAGCATACATTGATGCGGTTTCAAAAGTCATTTGAAGATTGGTTGGATGCGAAGAAAACGGGGTGCTTTAGCATCCCGTTTTCTTTGTGGCGCAATGGGAAGATAGTTGTCAGAACCGGAATCCAAAAAGTCCTCTACCATCCCGGAGATCCAGGTCATCCATGCCTTTCTCGACATGGCGGACAACACCATCGCCATCAAAATAGAAATGCATCATCGAGTTCCAGATGCCTTCTTCTCGATAGCGGTAAGACCAGACCTCCTGCTTGCGTAGATGCAGGTATTCCGCATCAGATGGATGCCCGAGTGTCCGGAGGACATCCTCTTTCGTAGACTTGTTCACTTTGATTTTTGCAAAGCGGGCATCTGACCTGACGTTGCCATACCAGGTCACAATGCCGTTGGCATCCAGTTCTGCCATATAGGCGTATTGGGCAAGGTCATTGACTGCCCATTCCAGGATACTGCCGCCTTTGCCGTCAGGATAGACAAAACTGGGATTACCCCTGGCGACATAAACCTGCTGGGCGGTCATCCCCGGCTCAACCGGCGTGAACGTGGCACAGCCTGTCATTAAAACTGCCAAGGCAACAGCAGAAACCAACGAACGAAAACGCATGGAAACCTCCTGCAAAGAGCCATCAGATAAGGCAAGTGTACCAGACCAGTGGTCAGTCGCGGAGAAACAACGGATCAATACCGCTTTCCATCGCTTCCACGACACCGTTCCGGTCAAAATAAATCGTCATCATCGCATCCCAGACACCGTTTTCCTTATAGCGGTAAGACCATCTCTCACCATTATCGAAAACCCAGCGGTTCCATTTGGGCGCATGTCCAACCGTCCGGATGACATCTGCTTGGGTGGACTGTCCAACGCGCAGAGAGGCGAACCGTTCATCCGTCAAGACCTGTTCATAAGAAACCAGTCTGCCATCTGAACTGATGTATGCCATGTACGCATACTGTCCCATTTCTGTGGCAGACCATTCCAAACGACGATGGTTTCCTTCCTGGTATTCCGCATCGGGCTTGCCTCGAATAGCGATCAACTCTGTTTCCAGCATGCCAGGATATGGTTTCTGGAACATGGCGCAGCCTGATAGCAGCAGTACCAGACTGGTTATGGTAATCCATTGGACAGACCGCAAACCCCACATTTTTTCAGTCACGGATATAAAGTGGATCCAGCCCGTTCTCCAGCCGTTTGACAATACCGTTACGGTCGAAATGGATATGCATCATCGAGTCCCAGGCACCGTTTTCCTTATAGCGGTAGGTCCAGACCTCGCTGTCAGAAAGTGCCAGGTATTCCGATTCAAAACGGTTTGGATGACCGACAGCCCTGATGACATCTTCTTTCGTTGAAATACCTGGTTTTAGGGTCATGAACTTCTCGACCGTTAAGACCTGTTCATATTTCTGCATTCTGCCATCAGGACCGAATGTGGCCATATAGGTGTATTGGTTGGAGTTGTCCGCCGCCCATTCGAGAATCCGGATATCCCCATCTTGGATCGTATGGGAAGGTTCACCACGCATGGCAATCAGCTCGGCCTCGGAAATGCCTGGCTGAGGCGCCTGGAACATGGCACAACCTGAGAGCAGTAATGTGGACAGGGCAGTTGTTGCAATCAAGGCACGGGAAAGTCGGATCATAAGAGCTCCTCTTGGAAAACAACAGGAAAAACATCAACTAAGCGATATTCAGATTATACATAGGATAAATGCTTTCCAGATAGGCAGATGCCGATTGTTCAGTCAGGCAATATCATTTTGGGAAAATTCAGGAAAGGCACCTTTTCACCACATCTTGAATACCAGAAAAACGTTTTTTTACAAATTCTTATTGAAGAAACAAGGCTTTTTTGCTATATTTCTCATTTAGCTTGAAAAAGCTGTTGTTTATTGTGTTTAACACGGCAAAAGAGGTCCTGACTCCTTCTGCCGCTTGTAAGGATAGATATTATGGCATTGCTTAAAGAAGACAAGGCTGCAATTGTTGCTTCCAATGCACGCAGCCAGAATGATACTGGTTCCCCGGAAGTCCAAATTGCCCTGCTGACTGCCCGCATCAACGATCTGAACGGTCATTTCAAGGTTCATCAGAAAGATCACCATTCCCGCCGTGGTCTGATTAAGATGGTCAACCGCCGCAAAAACCTGCTGGCGTATCTGCGCAACAAAGACATCAACCGTTACCGTGACCTGATTGCTAAACTGGGTTTGAGAAAATAAGTCCGGAGCACTGGTTTTCTGATAATGCCTGCGTCATCTCCCTGACGTGGGCATTTCATTATGAAAAGGCTGTGAACAAGCCGGGAAAGATTTTGGACGTTGGGAAAGTCATCCAACGTCTGTGTTGTGAGGCGAACGGCAGCACCTGAAACTCTGCCGGTAGAAACTGAAAGGAATTACATGTTCAACAAAGTAAGCAAGACTTTCCAGTATGGTCAGCATACCGTGACACTGGAAACCGGTGAAATCGCACGTCAGTCCAGCGGTGCGGTATTGGTCACCATGGACGATACAGTCGTACTGGCGACTGTCGTTGCAAAAGATGCCAAACCAGGTCAGGATTTTTTCCCACTGACTGTTGACTACATTGAAAAGACTTATGCCGCCGGACGTATTCCGGGTAGCTACTTCAAGCGGGAAGGGCGTCCTTCTGAAAAAGAAACCCTGACTTCCCGACTCATTGATCGTCCAATCCGTCCACTGTTCCCAGATGGTTATTTCGATGAGGTCCAGGTCATCATCCATGTCCTGTCCGTCAATCCAGAAGTTGATCCAGATATTCCATCCATGATTGCCGCTTCTGCGGCATTGTGCGTCTCCGGCATCCCGTTCAATGGTCCGCTGGGTGCCTGCCGTGTCGGCTATATTGATGGTCAGTATGTCCTGAACCCAACCACTTCCCAGCTGCCATTGTCCCAGCTTGACCTGGTCGTTGCAGGTACAGAACAGGCCGTTCTGATGGTCGAATCTGAAGCCAAGGAGCTGCCGGAAGATGTCATGCTCGGTGCTGTCGTCTATGGTCACGAACAGATGCAGAAAGTCATCGAAGCCATTGACGCACTTGTTGAAGAAGGCGGCAAGCCGGAATCCGACTGGCAGCCACCTGCTAAGAATGAGGCATTGATTGCTGATGTCACCCGCCTTGCTGAACAGAAACTGCGTGGAGCATACCAGATCCGCCAGAAACAGTCCCGCTCCAACGAACTGCGCCATATCTACGAAGAAGTCAACCAGGCATTGGCAGCAGAAGCTGCGGAAAAAGGCGTTGATGCCCCGGATACTGTTGAAGTCGGCAACATTCTCTTTGAACTTGAAGCCAAGATTGTCCGTTCCCAGATTCTTGATGGTGAACCCCGTATCGACGGTCGTGATACCCGTACTGTCCGCCCAATCACCATCCGCACTGGTGTCCTGCCAAGGACCCATGGCTCTGCGCTGTTCACCCGTGGCGAAACCCAGGCACTCGTTGTTGCAACTCTTGGTACCTCCCGTGATGCCCAGAAGATTGATGGGCTGACCGGTGAGTACAGCGATTCCTTTATGATGCACTACAATATGCCGCCGTTTGCAACCGGTGAAACTGGTCGTGTCGGTACCCCGAAACGTCGTGAAATCGGTCACGGCCGCCTGGCAAAACGGGCGCTGAAAGCATTGCTGCCATCTCAGGATGAATTCAGCTACTCCATCCGTTTGGTTTCTGAAATTATGGAATCCAACGGTTCTTCTTCCATGGCATCTGTCTGTGGTGGTTCCTTGGCACTGATGGACGCCGGGGTACCGGTCAAGAACCATGTTGCAGGCATTGCAATGGGGCTGATCAAAGAAGGCAACAAGTTTGCCGTTCTGACCGACATCCTGGGCGATGAAGACCATCTCGGTGATATGGACTTCAAGGTAGCCGGTACCGCCAGTGGTGTTACCGCTCTGCAGATGGACATCAAGATTCAGGGCATCACCAAAGAAATCATGCAGGTCGCACTGGCACAGGCGAAAGAAGGGCGTATGCATATTTTAGGACTGATGCAGGAAGCCATGCCGCACTTCAAAACCGAACTGTCCAGCT
>JBJEXA010000220.1:0-7071 GCA_051885335.1 Oxalobacter sp.
AGGTCAATGGCAAGATGTTCACTGACCCGTTGCATCTTAGGATAGAAGATCCTGGCCATATAGAAGGTAATGTAGTCTTTACCTATCTGGATGCGCTCTGTACAGATGGGCATTTTGCGGAATACCTGCCGGATTATGCGAACCTTGACGAGATGAAGGCGCATTACCGCAAGGGTGGTCTGGGAGACGGAACCTGCAAGAAGTTCCTGATCAATGTCTTGGAAGAAGCCTTACGGCCAATCCGTGCTGAACGGGCCAAATGGGAGGCAGATATCGGTTCAGTCTATGATATTCTGCGTGAAGGAACGGCAAAAGCCGTTGAAACCACAAATGCAACGTTGGCCCGTGTGCGTAAGGCGATGCGTATCGATTATTTTGCAGACAGGTCCATTGTCAAAGAATGGGAAAACCTGTTGAAACAGGCAAAACAGTAATCTGCCAGACATAGCGGTGGATGGAAGAAAGAATACGTCCTGTCTGCCGGACTGCCTGCCTGTCTGGTAGAAGGACAGACTGTCTGTCCCATACCTTCTTCCCATGTTGTATCAGTTTACGGAAAACGCCATTCTCAGCTATAATTGCGGGAGTAAATATATTCAACACTCACCATATACCTGTGCTGTTCCTTTTCCAATCCAGATGACCTGTTCCGAAGAGAACAGGCGAAGGATTTTCCATGGGTGCAAAGCAGGGGAAATGGTGTAATAAAAGGAGCTACCTTGCAATTCCCTTTTGGTCAACAGGTCCCGGCCATCTTAGCGCTTGCAGATGGTACGATATTCCGTGGCTATTCAATCGGTGCTTCAGGTGAAACCACCGGTGAAGTCGTTTTCAATACATCAATGACCGGGTATCAGGAAATCCTGACTGATCCCAGCTATACCGGTCAGATTGTCACCTTGACATATCCGCATATCGGCAATACAGGGATCAACCCTGAAGACATTGAATCCGGTAATGGCAGGATTCAGGCGGCTGGTTTTATCGTCAAGGATGTCCAGCCGGTACTGTCCAATTTCCGGGCGACAGAATCCTTGACAGATTACCTGAAAAAGCAGGGTATCGTGGCAATTTGCGGAATTGATACCCGCAAACTGACCCGTATCCTGAGAACGAAGGGTTCGCAGAGCGGTGCGATTGTAGCTGGTCAGGATGAAGGCAGGGCTTTGGTATTGGCGAAAGGCTGTCCAAGCCTGGCAGGGCAGGATTTGGCGAAAGAGGTGACAGTAGGCCAGCCTTATGAATGGTGTGAAGCCTGCTGGGAACTAGGTACTGGATACAAAGAACCGGCTTCTGCGGAATATAATGTGGTCGCCTTTGATTTTGGTATCAAGCGCAACATCCTGCGTATGCTGGTTGAACGCGGATGCAAGGTGACAGTTCTGCCAGCAGAAACACCTGTTGAAGATGTCCTGAAACTGTCTCCTGACGGTATTTTCCTGTCTAATGGACCGGGTGATCCGCAGCCTTGTGACTATGCCATCAAGTCGGCTCAGGTGCTGATTGAAAAAGGTTTGCCGACTTTCGGTATCTGTCTGGGGCATCAGATTATGGCACTGGCTTCCGGAGCAAAGACCTTGAAAATGAAATTCGGCCATCATGGTGCCAATCATCCTGTTCAGGATCTGGATACCGGCAGAGTACTGATTACGTCCCAGAATCATGGTTTTGCTGTGGATATCGAGTCATTGCCATCAAACTGCCGTGTGACGCATAAGTCCCTTTTTGATGGTTCCCTGCAGGGATTTGCAAGGACGGATAGACCGGCTTTCTGCTTCCAGGGACATCCAGAGGCATCTCCAGGACCAGAAGATGTCGGTTATCTTTTCGACAGATTCATAGATTTGATGGCAGAAGCCAAGGCTAAGAGGCAGCAGTCTGTTTGATACAGTCAGTTGTTTTGAAGTGAATGGATAAACGCTGTCCCGGCTGGGACAGCAGTAACAGTGTGCAGAACTATGCCAAAACGTACAGATATCAAAAGTATTCTCATTATTGGGGCAGGTCCGATTGTCATCGGTCAGGCATGTGAGTTCGACTATTCAGGAGCACAGGCGTGCAAGGCACTCCGTGAAGAAGGGTATCGGGTCATTCTCATCAACAGCAATCCTGCAACAATCATGACAGACCCCAACATGGCGGATGTGACTTTCATTGAGCCCATCACTTGGCAGGTTGTTGAAAAAATTATTGAAAAAGAACGGCCAGATGCCATTCTGCCAACCATGGGAGGGCAGACAGCATTGAACTGCGCATTGGATCTTTACCGTAATGGGGTATTGGAAAAATACAATGTCGAGTTGATCGGCGCATCGCCAGAAGCGATTGACAAGGCGGAGGACCGTCTGAAATTCAAGGATGCCATGACGCGGATTGGTCTGTCTTCCGCCCGTTCAGGGATTGCTCATTCACTTGATGAAGCATGGGAAGTTCAGCAGCGGATTGGGTTCCCGGTCATCATCCGTCCTTCATTCACCTTGGGTGGAACCGGTGGAGGTATTGCCTACAATTCAGAAGAATTCGATTCCATCTGCCGCCGTGGTCTTGAAGCCTCTCCGACCAATGAGCTTTTGATTGAAGAATCACTGATCGGCTGGAAAGAATTTGAAATGGAAGTGGTGCGTGACCGTGCTGACAACTGCATCATCGTCTGTTCCATTGAAAACCTGGATCCAATGGGAGTTCATACTGGCGACTCCATTACCGTTGCACCAGCGCAGACACTGACCGATAAAGAATACCAGCTGATGCGTAATGCTTCTATTGCCATCCTGCGTGAGATTGGTGTTGACACCGGTGGTTCCAATGTCCAGTTTGCTGTCAATCCTCGGGATGGACGTATGATTGTCATTGAAATGAACCCGCGTGTTTCCCGCTCTTCGGCGCTGGCATCCAAGGCAACCGGTTTCCCGATTGCAAGAGTCGCTGCGAAGCTGGCCGTTGGTTTCACATTGGACGAATTAAAGAATGAAATCACCGGCGGTGCGACACCGGCATCTTTTGAACCTTCCATCGACTATGTCGTAACCAAGGTACCACGCTTTACCTTCGAAAAATTCCCGCAGGCAGATCCTCATCTGACGACCCAGATGAAATCGGTCGGTGAAGTCATGGCAATCGGCAGGACTTTCCAGGAATCCTTCCAGAAAGCGCTGAGAGGACTGGAAGTCGGTGTCGAAGGCATGAATGAAAAAACCAAAGACCATGAAGTACTCAGGGTGGAGTTGGGTGAACCGGGACCTGAACGTATCTGGTATGTTGGTGATGCCTTTGCTCAAGGGTTTACACTTGAAGAAGTCCATAACCTGACTCATATTGATCCCTGGTTCTTGGCACAGATCAAGGAAATCGTGGATATCGAGCTGTGGCTTGATGAACAGAAATTTGAAGACCTTGATCGTGACACCCTGTTCAGGCTGAAACAGAAAGGTTTTTCTGACAGGCGTCTGGCATGGCTGTTGAAAACGACCGACAAGGCTGTTCGTGATAAACGCCATGCTTTCGGTATCCGGCCAGTTTACAAACGTGTTGACACCTGTGCGGCGGAATTCGCAACAGATACAGCCTATATGTATTCCACCTATGATGACGAATGCGAGGCAGAGCCGACAGATAAAAAGAAAATCATGGTATTGGGCGGTGGCCCGAACCGTATCGGGCAGGGAATTGAGTTTGACTACTGCTGCGTCCATGCCGCCATGGCGATGCGTGAGGACGGTTATGAAACCATCATGGTCAACTGCAATCCTGAAACTGTTTCGACAGATTATGACATTTCCGATAGGCTTTATTTTGAACCATTGACACTCGAAGATGTCCTTGAAATTGTCGATAAAGAAAAACCTTACGGTGTGATTGTTCAGTATGGCGGGCAGACACCTTTGAAACTGGCATTGGATCTGGAAGCCAATGGGGTACCGATTATTGGGACTTCCCCAGACATGATTGATGCTGCGGAAGATCGTGAACGTTTCCAACAGCTGTTGAAAGACTTGGATCTGCGCCAGCCACCAAACAGGACAGCCCGGACAGATACAGAAGCAATAGAACTGGCAAAAGAAATCGGTTATCCCATCGTGGTCCGGCCATCTTATGTGCTGGGCGGTCGTGCGATGGAAATCGTCCATGACCAGGTTGGACTGGAACGTTATATGCGTGAAGCTGTCAAGGTTTCAAACGATTCTCCCGTTTTGCTTGACCGTTTCCTGAATGATGCCATTGAACTGGATGTTGACTGTATCTCTGATGGTAAACGTGTCCTGATCGGTGGAGTTATGGAACACATTGAACAGGCGGGTGTTCATTCCGGTGACTCTGCCTGCTCATTGCCACCGTATTCCCTTTCTCAGGAAACCGTTGAAGAACTGAAACGCCAGACGGTCCTGATGGCGAAAGGACTGAACGTAGTTGGACTGATGAATGTCCAGTTTGCCATCCAACGTCAGGAAATTGACGGTCAGGTCAAAGATGTCGTTTTCGTGTTGGAAGTCAATCCACGTGCCTCTCGGACAGTGCCTTTTGTCTCCAAGTCAACAGGTCGTCCACTAGCGAAGATTGCCGCACGGTGCATGGTTGGTCAGTCCTTGGACAGCCAGGGGATTTCAGGAGAAGCAGTCCCGACCTATTTCTGTGTGAAGGAAGCCGTCTTCCCATTCGTCAAATTCCCGGGTGTTGACACCATCCTGGGACCTGAAATGAAATCCACCGGTGAAGTCATGGGTGTTGGCAAGACCTTCGGGGAGGCGTTTGTGAAAGCCCAGATGGCAGCAGGTTCAACCCTGCCACGTACCGGTAAGGTTTTCCTGTCTGTCAAAGACAGTGACAAGCCCCGAGCCGTAAAAGTGGCAAAAGACCTGATTGACCTGGGATTCACCGTCATAGCCACCAAAGGGACGGCAAAAGTGATCCGTGAGGCAGGGCTTAAAGTTGAATCGGTCAACAAAGTGGCAGAAGGTCGCCCGCATATCGGTGATGTCATCAAGAACCATGAAGTGGTGCTGATCATCAATACCGTTGAAGAAAGGCGCATAGCCATCCAGGATTCACGGATTATCCGTACTTCTGCATTGGCTGCCCGTATCAATACCATTACGACCATTGCCGGTGCTGAAGCTGCTGTCCAGGGTATTGCGAATATGGACAAGATCAATGTTTATGATCTTCAGACACTCCATAAACACTTGCACTGATTGATTTGATATCTAAAACAAGCGGGGCTTGATTGGTGCAGAGGCACCTGTAAGCCTCGCCGTTTTTTGAAAGAAAGAAAAGAAAAATGAGTTCAATTCCAGTAACAGTCCGTGGTGCACAGATGATGCGGGATGAGCTGCAGAAGCTGAAAACCAAAGACCGTTATGAAGTTGTAGCGGCGATTGCTGAGGCGCGTTCACATGGTGATTTATCTGAAAATGCAGAATATGATGCTGCCAAGGAACGGCAGGCTTTCATTGAAGGGCGTATTGCTGAACTGGAAAGCAAGCTGAGTTCTGCGCAGATCATTGATCCGACCAAACTGAATACCAACGGTCGGATTGTCTTTGCTGCGACCGTTGAGCTGGAAGATTATGAAACAGGCGAAACCGTCCGCTACCAGATTGTCGGCAATGATGAGGCAGACCTGAAAGAATCGAAGATATCTGTCACTTCACCTTTGGCCAGGGCTTTGATTGGCCATGAGGCAGGCGACGTCATTGAAGTCCAGGCACCTGCCGGTGTGCGTGAATATGAAGTCCTTGATGTTCTGTTTATCTGAGGAAAGGGCTTTTATACTCAACTGGCAAGGGCTTTTTTCTTGGTACTGACCTGGCGGATTTTCCTGCGTTTGACCAGACCGCCCTGCGTTACCCGTTCATTGCCCTTGATAGTGACTTTCTTGACCCGGTTCCTGATGGCACCAGAACCGGACCTGAAGGTGACAACTGTCTTCAAGCCGCTGTTGCCGACACCTGCCCCTGTTTTTTCCGTTTCCTTCTTTGGGCGGTAGATAATCAGGAGTTTACCGATATGCTGTATCGGTGCCGCATCAAGCTGTGAGCAGATTTTCTGCAGGATTTCAATGCGGTTCATGCGGTCGTCACCTAAAACGCGAATCTTGATAAGACCATGTGCATTGAGGTTGACATCGATTTCTTTGAGGACAGCTTCCGTCAACCCTGCCTCGCCAATCATCACGACAGGATTCAGGCTGTGTGCCTGGGCTTTCAGGGCACTGCGCTGGGATGAGGTAAGTTTCAGCATGGTTTTCCTTCCAAATCCAAAAACTGTATTTTACGCTAATGGCAAAAAATAAATTCAATAAAAGCTGGATGAAAAAGCATCTTGAGGATCCTTTTGTAAAACTGGCACAGAAAGAAGGATATCGGGCACGGGCTGCATACAAGCTGAAAGAGATTGATGAGGATGCCAATCTGGTCAAACCTGGTCAGGTGATTGTCGATCTGGGATGCGCACCTGGCAGCTGGTCCCAATATGTTGGCAGGAAACTGAAAGTTCCTGGCAGTGAGCAGCTCAACGGTACAGTCATCGGGCTTGATCTGCTGTCGATGGAACCTGTTCCAGGCGTGCACTTTTTCCAAGGAGATTTCCGGGAAGATGATACCTTAGAGAAATTGGAAAACCTGTTGCAGGGGAAGGGCGTTGATCTTGTCCTGTCAGATATGGCGCCGAACCTGACGGGCGTTGCCGTGACCGATGCTGCACGGGTGGAATACCTGATGGAACTGGCACTGGATTTTGCACAAAAACATCTGAAACCTTCTGGATCATTATTGGTGAAATGTTTTTATGGAAGCTCTTATAACAGCATCCTCGCCGGGTTCCGTGACATCTTCCAGTCCGTATCCGTGAAGAAACCCACGGCAAGCAGGGATTATTCCTCAGAGGTTTTTCTGCTTGGCCAGCGGCTGAAAAAACCATCCCAGAAACTGTAGATCGGAGATGACATCAAGCATATGGCATGAACAGGGAACAGATGCAGGGCAGCCTGTTTCCTGTGATGGAATATCAATATGATAGGATGGATGGCATAGGTCTTAAAATGATTGTAAAATATTCTGTCTGAAACTGACGTAC
>JBJEXA010000221.1:0-6997 GCA_051885335.1 Oxalobacter sp.
CCTCCTGACAATGCCTTGGCAATGACCTCCTCAAGCCCTTCATTCCGGTAAGTCAATGCCCGCAACAGCATCGGCAGACTGGTTCCTGTCAGCACCTGGACAGTGGAAGTCTCAACTTTCAGATGCTGGCAGCAGTTGGCAGGTGTTCCGCCCAACATATCTGTAAACACCAGCACACCGGCACCGCTGTCCAGATGCTGGATGGTTTCCCGGGCAATGCAGTCAACATCAACAATATCCTGGTCAGCCTTGACATCAATTGCCTCAAAATGTTCCAAGTTGTCCCCGAAAAGATGTTTGACCGCCATCTTGAATGCACCTGCCAATGGCTCATGCATCAGAAGCAGGATACCAACCATTGTTTCCAATTCTTTCTTAGGCATATCTAAAACACCGGATCCAACAGATATCCTCAATTCTGTCAACAACCGGTTCCAGAGGAAAGCGTTCTTTCCAATTCATCTACAAACATACCCGCAACATTGAACCCCGTCTGATCGGTAATTTCCCGAAAGCAGGTTGGACTGGTCACATTGATTTCCGTCAGCCAGTCGCCAATAATATCAAGCCCTACTAGGAACAGTCCTCTTGCCGACAGTTCCGGCGCAAGCCTTTCAGCAATTTCCTTATCCCTTGCTGTCAATAACTGCGCCCTGCCTATCCCCCCAGCCGCCAGGTTGCCTCGGGTCTCTCCCAATTTCGGAATACGGGCCAACGCAAACGGAACAACCTTCCCATTGATGAGCAGAACCCTTTTATCACCATCCACAATCTCTGGGATATAAGCCTGAGCCATAATATGCCGTTGCCCATTGGCTGTCAGCATCTCAATGATGGTGCCAAGATTCAGGCCATCAGCCTGTACACGGAAAATCCCCATGCCGCCCATACCGCTGAGTGGCTTCAGGATAATATCCTGGTACTGCGCATGGAACTGGCGGAGACGGCTTTCATCTGCTGAAACAAGCGTCGGCCTGATAAACTGCTGGAACTGCGCAATGGAAAGTTTCTCACTATGAGCGAGAATACTATCAGCCGTATTGAAAACATTTGCCCCCTGCTTTTCGGCCAAGGAAAGCAACCAAGTCGCTGTCAGGTAATTGACATCGAACGGTGGATCTTTCCGGATAATGATGGCATCAAAATCTGACAGCACCATTTCCTGGACACCAGCAACCTGATACCAATCAGCATCATACCCTCCCGTCAGGACAATCTGCTGACACCGCGCAACAACTTTCCCTTCTGCCAGCGCAATATCCTGATAGCAGAAAGCATAAATGACGTGACCACGTGCAGCCGCCTCCACCATCATTGCCATCGTGGAATCCTTCTTTAGATTGAACGATTCCAATGGATCTGCAAAAAAAGCCAGCTTCATCAGAACTCTCTCCTTATTGCAAATCCGGATCAGTTTTCTCAATTTCAACAGATGCCGCCAGCAAAGCCATGCGTGCAATAACACCATACATATAATAGCGGTTCGGTTCCGAGGTTCCCGGTGCAGCTGAGATATCCGGCAGTGTATGCTGCTGCGAAAACGGCAATGGCACAAACTCTGCCCCTGGTGCATTTAGGTTTTCATTGATATTCCGGCGAGCATTGACACGGTAAAACCCGCCGATGACATAACGGTCTATCATATAAACAACAGGCTCCGCCACCGCATCATTGACCCGCTCAAGTGAATGGACACCTTCCTGAATCAAGACTTCTCTGACAGTCTGACCGTCCTTGATGACCGCCATCTTGTTACGCTGCCGACGGTTCAGGTTGAGCACCTCCTTGGCATCCCTCACCGTCATGATTCCCATGCCGTACGTACCGGCATCCGCCTTAATGATGACAAACGGTTTCTCCTTGATACCATATTCTCGGTATTTACGTCGAATTCGTCCCAATACCGCATTCACCTGTGCCGCAAGACATTCCCCGCCTGCTTTTTCTTCAAAATTGATATCACGGCAATGGGCGAAATAAGGATTCACCAACCACGGATCAATGCCAACGGTACGCGAAAAACGACGCACCACATCATCATAAGCAGCAAAATGATTGCTTTTACGACGGACAGTCCACCCAGCATGCAATGGCGGGAAAAGATTCTGTTCATAAACATTCCGTAGAACCTCCGGCGTACCGGCACTTAAATCATTGTTAAGAAGAACCGTGCAGGGATTGAAATCATCCAGCCCAACCCGACGCCCGTTGTTGATGCGCTTGACAGGCTCCACGACAACCGTTGTGCCGTCTGGCATGGTCATAGGGATCGGCTGGACAACCTGCTCCGACAAAGAACCCAGACGGATATCCAGCCCAGTCTGGCGCAGGATTTCCATCAAACGGGCAACTGATTCCAGATAATGACTGTTCCGGGTATGGTTTTCCGGAATCAGAAGCAGATTCTTTGCCGCTGGACAGTACTTTTCAATCGCAGACATCGCCGCCTGCACAGCAAGCGGCAGCATATCGGCAGCAAGATTATTGAATCCCCCTGGAAAAAGGTTGGTATCCACCGGTGCCAACTTGAACCCCGCATTGCGCAAATCAACAGAACAGTAAAACGGTGGCGTATAGTCCTGCCATGCCATCCGGAACCACCGTTCAACGACTGATGTGGCATCAATCAACGTCTTCTCAAGGTCAAGGATCGGTTTATCCATGATCGTCACCAGATTTGGAATCATCTTTATCCCTTGTTTTCCTTCCATGCTAACTCATACTGTAATCTTGTCATTTTACCAAAGGTCAGAAAAACGCATCTGATTCTTCTACTGGAATAAGCCTGTCTGATGCTGCGGTTAGTGATATGGCGGTTTTTCACTGTTAGAATAACCATTATCCATATGGCATGATTTCATTTGATAATTGTCAAAAGGAACGGATATGAACAAAACCCTTCTGGACAATCTGCAGGCGACTTTGGGGTCTCTGATTGAAAACACCCCATTGAAAGACATGGAACAGAATATTCGTGCATTGCTGACCCAAGCGGTTGCCAAACTGGACGTTGTCACCTCCGAAGATTTTGAAGTCCAGAAACTGACTGTCTCCCAAATGCGTGCTGCCATTGCTGCATTGGAAAAACGGGTTGCTGAACTGGAAGCCAAAACATCCCATCTCCAACAAGGCAACCCCACAGAACCATCACCATGAGCCTGTCCATCCTGAAAAGCCGTGCACTCGCTGGCATGAAGGCACCTGAAGTCACCGTTGAAGTACATATCGCCAACGGCTTACCCGCTTTTACCATCGTTGGCCTGCCAGAAACCGAGGTCAAAGAAGCGAAAGACCGTGTCCGTGCCGCTATCCAGAACGCCCATTTTGACATGCCGGCAAAACGCATCACCGTGAACCTGGCACCAGCAGACCTACCGAAAGAATCCGGACGGTTCGATCTGCCGATTGCCCTCGGCATCCTGGCCGCCTCAAACCAAATACAGTCAGATCAGATTGACCATTTTGAATTTGCAGGGGAACTTTCCCTCTCTGGCGAACTGCGCCCAATCAAAGGTGCATTGGCAATGGCATGGGCAATCCACCAAGCACGACAGGAGCCGAGAGCCTTCATCCTGCCGCAAGTCAATGCCGATGAAGCCGCTTTCATCAAAGGCCAGACCATCCTGCCTGCCCAGACATTATTGGATATCTGTGCCCATCTGAACAGCCCAGCAAATGCGCCGGTATTGCTGCCTTATCGACCAGCGGATACCACCTATACCCCGTATTATCCAGATTTCAATGAAGTCAAAGGACAGCTCAGGGCAAAACGGGCACTGGAAATCGCAGCGGCTGGCAGGCACAGTGTCCTGATGAGCGGTCCACCGGGTTCAGGTAAAACCATGCTTGCATCCCGGTTTCCAGGCATCCTGCCCCCGATGACCGAATCAGAAGCAATTGAATCTGCAGCCATCCAATCCCTGAATGGTGTTTTTTTGCCAGACCGTTGGAAAGTCCGGCCTTTTCGGGCTCCCCATCACACTGCTTCCGGTGTTGCATTGATTGGCGGTGGCAGCATTCCCCGTCCTGGTGAGATATCCCTTGCGCATCACGGAGTTCTGTTCTTGGATGAACTGCCCGAATTCGACCGCCATGTGCTGGAAGTCCTGCGGGAACCCTTGGAATCCGGGCAAATCGCCATCTCACGGGCAGCCCACCAGACAACTTTCCCTGCCCAATTCCAGCTGATTGCAGCAATGAACCCATGCCCCTGTGGCTGGCAGGGACACCCTTCTGGCAAATGCCACTGCACACCCGATGCCATTGCCCGCTATCAACGCAAACTGTCAGGTCCCCTGCTTGACCGTATCGACATCCAGATTCAGATTGGCTCCCTCTCGCAGGAAGAACTGACCCAACAGGCTGATGGAGAATCCTCAAAAACCATTGCCCAACGGGTGGAAAAGGCTTATCAGACACAGATTGCCCGTCAAGGCAAATCGAACAATCAGCTTTCTGCTGGTGAAATCGACCATTACTGCCAACCTGACAAAACCGGCAAGACACTGCTCAAGACCGCAATGACCCGTTTCCAATGGTCTGCCAGAGCTTACCATCGGGTACTTCGGATTGCCAGAACCATTGCCGACCTAGCATCATCATCTGAAATCCTGCCTCAACACATTGCTGAGGCAGTGCAGTATAGAAGAGCTGTAAACGAATATTGAATAAGGAGAGAATGATGGCTTTAGTTATTTTTAAATCCCGTGCCAGTGCTGACATCATGATGATTGACAGAGATGCAAAACCGATTCTTGACGTGCTTGGCAAAGACATCAAAAAAGGAGTCATCACAGCCGCTGAGACGGCATCAGCCATTGAAAAGCTTGAAAAGCAGATCAATAAATCCAAAGAAATGGAAAAATTGAGTACATTGCAGCAGGTCCGTCTGGAGCAGAACAACCCTGCAAAAGCTAAGAAGGCATCGGAAGAAAAAGACAAAGAGGGAACAACCGTCAGTTTTGCTGTACGGGCTTACCCTTTCCTGCAAATGCTGAAAGCCGCTAACAAGGCTGAAAAAAATATCATGTGGGGCGTTTGATAAAACGCATACACAGATGTTGCAATGGATGATAGCCTGTTTACTGGTTTATTGAGTCGTTTTTCAGTTAGAATGATTGTTTTATCAAAACTGCTACTGCTGTTTGAGTGTTACCCATGAACTTCAAAAAATACCGGACCACCCTTTTATGCCTCTGCATGACACCGGTTATCCTGTCCATGACCGGCTGTGCAAGACCGAATGATGAAGATATGACCGAGATGCTCACCAAGGCATATCAGTGCAAATGGGTGAAAATCGACAGCTACAAGAAAACCGATTCTCTGCCCGGCATCTGGAACTATATCGGTGCCTATACCTTTGATATCCGGTTCAAGGATGAACAGGCAGGATCTCACCAGTTCTTCAAAGGACTGTACAATACGGCTCCCGGCGAAACAGACTGGCAGAAAGTCCTGGCGACACCCAAAGCAAGGGATTACCTGCGTGAAGATTGCTCACCACCAGCCCAGCGTATCCTGGAACAGGTCGCCATCAAAGGCTATGAACAACTTCAGAACAAAAATGCCACAAAAATCCGACTGCCGATCGCCATCAGCCTGAAAGGTTGGGCGGAAACCTCTTCTGGCAGAGGCGGTTGGGAAATGGATATGCGCCGTGACAAGTTTGATGACACCCGCAACGACAGGGGCTTCATCTGGACAGAACCGATGTCCCGGGCAGACATTACATCAAAGCTCAACAGATAACCGCTGCAATACAGACAGGGTAGCTTTCTGGACAATATAGCTGTCCTGTTTTCCCTTCCATTCCATCAGATATCAAGGTCTGCCTGGGAAGGAATCCACATACTGGATCTTGATATCCGGGAAAGCATCCACGAACTGCACCTTGAGGTCTGGGAAAGAGTCTACGAACTGCCATTTTCCACAGCTGTCCGGGAAACTGGTCACTCTTTTCACCTTGAGATCTGGAAAAGACCTGACAACCTGAACCTTGATGTCCGGGAAAGAATCGACCACCTTGACCTTGCCGTAGAGCCGTTTGCCCTTGACACGACAAGCGCTGTCAACATTCCCTGCTGAAGCCGAGGATAAACAGCCCAATGCAAAAGCTAAAACAGCTAGACCGGCCAACATTTTTTTCATGACGCCACCTATGGGTTATTTATTCCTGCGTTGCCAGTATAGCATGTGCCTAGAAAGGGAATTATAAACGCCCACTGCGGTCCGCCTGCAACAGAGCTTCCGACGGCATTACATTATGCCCCAGTACCATGACCTTGAACAATTCCCCCATTTCTGCTGGAGAAAGCAATTTCATCGCCTCCTGCATCAACCTCATGGAAATAACTTCCTTTTCTTCCATAGACGGCAACATGCCCATGATACCTGAAGCCATCAGAAACCCTGCCTGGTCTGCATAGCACAGTACATCCAATCCTGAATCAACAGCTGTTTCCGCTATGGCAGTGAAATTCACATGAGCAGTGATATCCTGCAATCCTGGTAAAAAGAAAGGGTCATCATGCGCATGATGGCGATAATGACACATCAGCGTACCTTCTGAACGTTCCGGCAGATAATACGCTTGCGCAGGGAACCCGTAATCCACAAAGACAGCAGCGGCTTTTTTCCCCTGCCCCATCATCGCTGACAACGTTCGGATAAGCCTTAATGTATGGGGATGGATTTCTGTCAGATAACCATCAGGCAATTCAACAACAGCCACATCTCCACCCAATGATTCGGCAACCGCTGACATGAATTCCGGAGATGCAACACAATCCTCAAAACAGAATTGACCTTTTTGACAGGTGACACACCGTTCATACCATACTTGATCCTTCAGGCACGCCAGTTTCACCGGTATTGCATCCAGCACTTCATTGGCAAGCACCACCCCTGAAAAACGGTCTGGTAACGCAGACAGCCATTGCACACGGCTTTCTTTGACCAGCAACGTCTGCTGGCGTTCCCGCAACTCACCAGACAG
>JBJEXA010000222.1:0-6864 GCA_051885335.1 Oxalobacter sp.
GCTCCCCTCAGCTGCGCTCCTGCCATATCTTCACTGAAACTGTCATCGGCCGTTTCCTGAACCAACTGCTCAACATTCAGGTCCGTTGTCCGCAATGCTTCCACCAGGGCGGCATACTGCACCTGGCTGGCATTCCCGGCACCTAATGATGCAATCAGTTCTTTAACAGTATTGAACAGCAGGCCACCATCCGACGCACAGGCCATGATGGCACTGGCATCCTCATCTGTCAGTGATGCCAACAGATGGGGATAACGGATCAGCATTCTCACTGCCTGACGGTCAAGGGCTGTCACCGCAGACCGTTCCACCCTGGTCAGGAAACGCCCTGACTGCTGCCACCTGTCGCCATCACGGCTGTAACCACTTCCCCGGCGGTCATTGCGATACCCTTGCCTGGCAAGTCCCAGCCAGGGCAATACATCACTTTCAGGCATCTTCGTCAATTCAACGAGCTTGCGGATGACCTGAAGCCGCAGTGCGGAAGGTTTCATCACCCCACACCATGATTTCGCACGGTTCAGCGCCTGCGCACAGCCTTCCATCGTTCCCAGATCGGCATCTCCGATGATTTCGCCCATCAGGAACTGCGACAGGGGTTCTGCACCTTTGATCATTGTTTCAAAGGCATCCCCTCCCTTTTCACGGATGAAACTGTCTGGATCATGTTCTGTCGGCAGGAACAGGAACCACACCTGCTTCTCATCACTGACTGATTTAAGGGATGATTCCATCGCACGTTTAGCAGCATTGCGCCCTGCAGCATCACCATCAAAGGAAAAGACTATCCGGTCAGTGTGACGGAACAGTTTTCGCACATGCATCTCGGTACAGGCGGTACCCAATGTCGCAACCGTCTGCGGGAAACCCAACTGAGACAGCGCAACAACATCCATATATCCCTCGACCACCAGCGCATATCCTGCTTCACGGATGGCCATCCGTGCCTCAAAAATCCCATACAGTTCACTGCCTTTGCTGAACAATGGCGTTTCTGGCGAATTCAGGTATTTCGGTTCACTTTTATCAAGCACCCTGCCACCGAAAGCTATCACCTGCCCGCGTTCGTTCCGGATTGGAAACATGATCCGTCCCCGGAAACGGTCGTAACGTTTGTCTTTGACATGTCCATCGCCGACACCGCGCTCAACCACCAAACCAGATGCCGCCAGTTCTCTGGCATCATACTGTTCAAAACACGCTTTCAGCGGTGTCCATGAATCCGGGGCATACCCCAATCCAAAACGGGCGGCAATCTCACCAGTCAGTCCGCGTCTTTTCAGATAGCTGATGGCGGAAGGCGCCTTACGGAGTTCATTGCGGTAAAAACGGTCTGCACAGGCCATGACTTCGGTCAGTGCCAAGGTCTCCGCCTGTTTCTGCTCACGTTCTTCCTTGGAAACCCTTATGCCTTCATGAGGTACGGTCACACCGATGGAACGGGCAAGCTCCTCAACCGCCTCAGGATAAGTCAGCCCGCTGTAATCCATCAGGAAGGAAATGGCAGACCCTGTGCGACCACAGCCAAAGCAGTGGTAAAACTGTTTAGACGGACTGACTGAAAAACTCGGGGTCTTTTCAGAATGAAATGGACAGCAAGCCCAGAAATTGGCACCTGCCTTCTTGAGCTGGACGCGGTTGCCAACCACTTCGACAATATCGACCCGGGTCAGCAGATCCTGAATGAAAGCCTGTGGAATCACTGCAGCAGTGCTCCAATGGAAAAACCATGGACAACAGCCAACAGCAGGAAGACGGACGGAAAACAGCCCTGCCAGCCTTCCGAAACCGCCGGCAAACGAAGGAAAACGGGAATCAACCCATCAAGGCCTGCTTGACCAGCTTAGACACTACCCCCATATCGGCGCGTCCCGCCAGTCTGCCCTTCAAGACTCCCATGACCTTCCCCATATCCTTTGGACCAGAAGCGCCCTTGACTGCTTCTGCAACCTCAGCGGCAATCTCTGCTTCAGACAGCTGTTCAGGCATATAAACAGACAGCACATCGATTTCTGCCTGTTCACTTTCTGCCAGGTCAGGACGGTTGCCTGCAGTGAACTGGGCAATGGAATCACGGCGTTGCTTGATCATCTTCTCGATAATAGCCAGTATCTGGCTGTCATCAAGCACAATGCGCTCATCGACTTCTTTCTGCTTCATGGCAGCAGTCAGCATCCGGATGGTTCCCAGACGCTTCATTTCTTTGGCACGCATTGCCGCTTTCATATCAGCGGTAATCTGTTCTTTCAGGCTCATCCTGTTCCCTTTCAAGACATCAATCAGCAAAACTGCAAACAGCAAAACCCGCTACGGCTGAACCGAAGCGGGAAAAACACTTCAGATTGTCAATTTTTTGCCTGTGGTCAGAGAGACCCTCAGGCAATCAATACATTTTCTTAGGCAACTGCTGACTGCGGATACGTTTGTAATGACGCTTAATGGCGGCAGCCAGTTTTCTCTTACGTTCTGCGGTCGGCTTTTCGTAAAATTCGCGGGCACGCAGTTCGGTCAGCAGGCCGGTCTTTTCAATAGCACGTTTGAAGCGGCGCATTGCCACTTCGAATGGTTCATTTTCTTTAAGGCGGATAGTGGTCATGAATGTATTACAGTTAAAGCCAAATTACGAAAGACTAGGATTCTAACAGCCTTTTCTATCGGAGAAAAGCCTTAAAGGTGAACGGAAGCGCAATTACAACAGCAGAAAATATTCCCCGGTCTCTTCTCTTCGTCCAGATGCCATCGGATCGCCATTGACTGAAACCAGTCACATTTCACCGTTATAGCTAAAACCTATGACCAACCACAGGAAATCAGTATTTTACAGCTCCGTTCATGATGCTTACACTACCGGCACATGTCATGACACCCATTTTACCCGCCATCCCCAACGGGATGGCGGGGCGGCCATGCCGCACAGCCTGCCCGTGGCTGTATGGCATCGGCTGCCTGTCTTGTTACACTCAATGAAGGAAATGACATATGCAATATTCAATCATCGGGTTTCCCCGAATCGGCATCAATCGGGAACTGAAATGGGCAACGGAAAAATACTTCCGCCATGAAATCGATTCCAGATCCCTGATCAGCCAGGCAAGATCCCTGCGTGCAGACCAATGGAAAATCCAGCAGGCCGCAGGCAATGCATTCATCCCATCCAATGACTATTCCCTTTACGATAGTATGTTGGATACGGCTTATATGCTGGATGCCATACCTGAACGTTATGAAGCCCTGCATGCCGATGATATCGGGACTTACTTTGCCATGGCCAGAGGTTATCAAGGACGGTTCGGAGATGTCAGGGCATTTGCCATGAAAAAGTGGTTCAATACCAATTACCATTACATCGTGCCTGAACTCGATGATGAAATGCAGGTCAGACTGAAATCAGACGCTTTCCTAGATGGTTTCAAGCAGGCATCCCTGCTCGGCATTGAAACAAAGCCCGTCATTATCGGTCCATTCACCTTCCTGAAACTGGCCCGCTTCACTGGCAGCAAAACCATTACTGCTTTTGCCGATGATATCATCCGCGCCTACTGCGATATTCTCAGAACCTGCAATACCCACAACGTCAAATGGCTTCAGATTGACGAACCTTTCCTTGTCATGGATCTGACAGAGGCTGACATCGTATTCTTCAACCAGCTTTATTCACAGATACTCAAGGAAAAAGGCAATGTCAAAGTCTTGCTGCAGACTTATTTTGGCGATATCCGTGACTGTTACCAAGATATCTGTACCCTGCCTTTTGATGGTATCGGTCTGGATTTTGTTGAAGGGAAACAGACTGCGGGACTGATTGCAGGGCATGGTTTCCCTGCCGATAAAATCCTCTTTGCCGGGCTCATCAATGGCAAGAACATCTGGCGCAGCAATTATGCAGATGTACTTAAAACCCTCAATCAGCTGAAGGCCATCAACCGGCAGGTTGTTCTCAGCACTTCTTGCTCCCTGCTGCATGTTCCTTACACCATCAAGCATGAGACCAAGCTCAATGACAGCATCAAACGTCATTTCGCATTTGCCCATGAAAAACTGGATGAACTGCGTGAAATCTGCCGTCTGGCTGACCTGTCAGACTATACACAAGACCCGGCATTCATTGCCAACCAGGCCCTGCATCAAGGTACCTTACGCACAGATGCTGGAGTCCGTGCCCGGACAGCAGCCTTGACAGAAGCTGATTTCTATCGGGAGATGCCCCGTAAAGAAAGGCGGGATATCCAACATAAACTGCTGCACCTTCCTCTGTTGCCAACCACGACCATCGGTTCATTCCCCCAGACGGATGATGTCAAAAGCAACCGGGCAAAATTCCGGCGGGGAGAAATCAGTGAAAAGGAATACCGTACCAACGCCAAGTCATTTATCAAAGACTGCATAGCCCTTCAGGAAAAAATCGGTCTGGATGTGCTCGTCCATGGCGAATTTGAACGCAATGACATGGTTGAGTTTTTCGGAGAAAACCTCGCCGGTTATGTTTTCACAGACAATGCATGGGTTCAGTCTTATGGTACCCGTGGGCTGAAACCACCCATCATCTTCGGTGACATCAAACGCGGGAAATCCATTACCGCTGATTACATTGCTTATGCAAACTCCTTGACCGACAAAGACGTCAAAGGAATGCTGACCGGTCCAGTCACCATCCTGAATTGGTCTTTCCCCCGTGAAGATGTCTCTACGCAGGAAATGATGAACCAGATTGGACTTGCCATCCGTGATGAAGTCATGGAACTGGAAAAAGCCGGTGTCCGGATCATCCAGATTGATGAAGCGGCCCTGCGTGAGAAACTGCCACTGCGCCGTGCTGACTGGCATAAAGATTATCTGGATTTCGCTATCAAGGCATTCCGGTTGTGTTCTGCCAAGGTCAAGCCTGAAACCCAGATCCATACCCATATGTGTTACAGTGAATTTGAGGACATCATGCCTGAAATTGATGCTATGGATGCAGATGTCATCACATTTGAGGCATCACGTTCCAAACTGACCATTCTGGATGCACTCAAGGCAAACCATTTCGAGACAGAAACCGGCCCGGGTGTCTATGACATCCATTCACCCCGTGTGCCTGATGTTGCGGAAATCGAAACCGCCATCAAAGAAATGCTGAAATACATCCCTCAACAGCAGCTATGGATCAATCCAGACTGTGGGCTGAAAACCCGGGGAGAAAAAGAAACTGTCGCCAGCCTTACCAATCTGGTCAAGGCAGCCAGGAATATCCGTGCAACGCTGGATTGACGGTGGATACTTTTCCATTGGATGGAAAAACCGTCCAATGGTTTTTTCTATCTGCTTTCATCCTCTCAACCTGTAAAATGGCTGTCACTCAGATGCAGGAAATAAACCTCAGGAAAACCCGCATGACACTGCAACAGTTGAAATACATCATCACCGTTGCCGCTAAAGGTACCATCAGTGAGGCAGCAAAAGCACTTTATATCTCGCAACCAAGCCTGACTGCCGCCATCAAGGAGCTTGAGCGGGAAATGGGCATCATTATTTTCAGCCGTACCAACAAAGGGGTTGACCTCACGCCCGATGGTGAAGAGTTCCTCGGTTATGCCCGTCAGGTCATCGAACAGACCAACCTGATCCGTGAGAAATACCACGGGAAAGCCGCAGGCAAGCACCAGTTCTGCGTTTCCGCACAGCATTATTCATTTGCAGTCGAAGCTTTTATTGATTTATTGAGGGAATTGGGCGGTGATGAATATGATTTCCGCATCCGGGAAACCCAGACGTATGAAATCATTGAAGATGTTGCAAAACTACGGAGCGAAGTCGGGGTTCTATATCTCAACCCGTTCAACCAGATTGTGTTGAAGAAGGCTATCAAAGACAATGACCTGACCTTCACGCCGCTTTTTGCCGCAGAACCGCATGTCTTCATCGGCAGCGGCAATCCCCTTGCCAAGCAGAAAACCGTGACACTTGAAGACCTTGCCCCATACCCGCGCCTTTCCTATGAGCAGGGAGAACACAATGCTTTCTATTTTTCAGAAGAAATCCTCAGTACCCTTGAATGCCGCAAGAACATCCAGGTCAGGGACAGGGCAACCCTGTTCAACCTGCTGATCGGATTAAACGGCTATACCATCTGCAGCGGTATCCTGAACACGGAATTCAATGGCAGGCAGATTGTCGCCGTACCGCTTGAAGTGGAGGATTATATGGAAATCGGCTACATCACCCACAACAAGGTCATTCTCAGCCGGTTTGCCAATCACTACATTGGAGCCCTCAAACGCTATGCACAGGGCAATCAGTCGTCCCGACGGAAAATGGCTATTCAGTGATGACTGTAAAGCCGGTAATGGTTTTTCAGCCTGCCATTGATGTAAATATCCAGTCTGTCCTCACTGTTTCCACGCAATTCATCGAACATTTCAATTTTTACATTGCCTGTCGTGAAAACATAAGTGGAATTGCCATTGGGATAAAGAGTATGTCTGCCGTTTTTCAAGGATAAGTCAGGACTGCCCTGCCCGATAGCCCTGGGCTTGTTCCAGGATTCATAAGTGCATTGCTGAGAGCCGGCTTCAGGACATGACACACAGATATAATGCCGGCTTGTTGAATAACATTCACGCCAGCCAGTATCTGCTGCATGAGCAGAAATCCCCATCACTGCCGTGATGGATGCCATCAACAGCTTCTTCATAGATTCAGGCTGCAGCACACCAGCCCTCAATAACGCTGGCCTTTCATCGGATAACCGGCAGGCATCTTATACCGTCCTGTCTGGACATTGTAGTCAAAACGATAGAACTTTGCCCGCATATTTGTGCCGCCTTTCGGTTCACAGCTGTTGCAGGCAATCCGGGCATTGGTCAGACCAGTGACCTTGACCTC
>JBJEXA010000223.1:0-1595 GCA_051885335.1 Oxalobacter sp.
CAACCATGCATCCATGTTCATCCACTGGCAGATATGCCAGGAGTTTTTCGTTTGGCTCCAGAGAGATGAGTGTTGTGCCGCGTCCGCCAGATGCCAGTGAACGCAGTTCTTGTCGCTCAAATATCAAGATACGTCCATATTCAGACAGGACGGCAACCCATTGCTGACCATCATGCAGGACAGCAGGGGGAAGCAGGGTATCGTTATTTTCCAGATTAATGAAGGATTTGCCGTTACGTGTCCGGCTGGTCATATCACTGACGGTTGTGGTGAAACCATAGCCGGAAGAGATGACCAGCATCAGCCGGGTATCTGCTTTCCCAGCGTAGTAATGGACAATTTCTTCTTCTATACCGACTTCCGCAAAGGTGGTGACCGGTGTGCCATCCCCTCGGCCGCCTGGCAACTGATGGACTGGAATGGAATAAATCCGGCCTTTGTTCGAGAAAGCCAGCAGGACATCTGTCGTGCGGCACTCAAAGGTATTGTAGAGGCTGTCTCCCTGCTTGAAAGTCAGGGCTGTAAGGTTCAGGGCATGGCCTTGTCGTACCCGCAACCAGCCGTTCCGGGAAACAATGACGGTGACAGGATCGTCAGCGATCTGCTGTTCAACCGATGCTTTTTCCTCTTCTTGGATCAGGGTGCGGCGTGTGTCACCGTATTGTTTCTTATCTGCTTCGATTTCACGGATAATCAGGCGTCGGAGGGTAGTTGGTTTTTCCAATACATCCTGTAGTCTGCCTTTTTCTTTCTGAAGGTCGGCCAGTTCCCGTTCAATCTTGATTTTCTCAAGCCTTGCCAATTGACGGAGACGGATTTCAAGGATGTCTTCTGCTTGGGTGTCTGACAGGTTGAACCGGGTCATCAAAGCTGTTTTCGGTTCATCGGATTCACGGATGATAAGGATGACTTCATCAATGTTCAGCAGGACTGTTATCCGGCCTTCCAAGATATGAATGCGTTCATTGACCTTACCTAGACGCCAGCGGGTCCGCCGTCTGACAGTATCAAAGCGGAATTCAATCCATTCTTTCAGGATCTTGGCAAGCCCTTTCTGTTGTGGACGGCCGTCGATGCCGATCATCACCAGATTGATAGGGGCATTTCCTTCAAGTGAGGTGTGTGCAAGCAGTGTCTGCATGAAGTTTTCCGGATCCTGACGTCGGGATTTGGGTTCCAGTACGATACGTACAGGAGCATCGCGTCCTGATTCATCCCGGACAGTATCCAACAGGTTCAGGAACTGCTGTTTCAGGGCGGTTTGTTCTGCAGAAAGCGATTTTTTCCCTGGTCGGACTTTCGGATTGGTCAGTTCTTCGATTTCCTGCAAGACTTTCTGGGTTGAAGTTCCTGGTGGCAGTTCCGTGATGACGGCCTGCCATTGCCCGCGGGCGAGTTCCTCGATTTTCCATCTGGCACGGATTTTAAGGCTGCCACGGCCTGATGCATAAATATCAGAAATTACTTCAGCGTTGGAAATAACCTGCCCGCCACCTGGGAAATCTGGTCCTGGTAAGATTTGCATCAGCTCATCATGGGATAAGTCAGGATTCTGGATCAAGGCAATGACAGCGTCTGCGATTTCATTCAGGTTG
>JBJEXA010000224.1:0-1585 GCA_051885335.1 Oxalobacter sp.
TGAACGTGAAATGGCGGCAGCCAACAAGATACTGGGTGAATTCAATCTGGAAGACATCCCACCAGCACCACGTGGCATTCCACAGATTGAAGTGACTTTCGACATTGATGCCAATGGTATCCTGAATGTCAGCGCAAAAGACAAAGCGACTGGCAAGGAAAACAAGATCACCATCAAGGCAAACTCAGGTCTGACTGAAGAAGAAATTCAGCGCATGATCAAAGATGCGGAAGTTAATGCTGAAGAAGACAAACGTGTTCGTGAGCTGGCTGAAGCACGCAACCAAGGAGATTCCCTGGTCCATGCGACCCGCAAATCTCTAGAAGAACATGGCGATAAACTTGACCAACCGACCAAAGACGGTATTGATGCAGCCATCAAGGAACTGGAAGAATCCTTGAAAGGCGATGACAAGGTAGCTATCGATACCAAGATGCAGGCATTGGCAACCGCTGCCCAGAAATTGGGGGAAGCGGTCTATGCAAGCCAACAGCAGGCTGCAGGAACAGCAGGCGCAACTGGTTCGGCAGAAGCCGGTACGGCACCGAAAGATGATAATGTTGTCGATGCTGACTTCAAGGAAGTCAAGGACAAAGAATAAATGATTCTTTGATAAAGACAGACCGCCGGGCAGTCTATGGTTTCGCCATTAGCCCGGCGTTCTGTTTGAAAGACTCAGATAAATCGGTTATAGCGATGAAAACAATTGTTTTAAGGATGAGGGATAATCGAAATGGCTAAACGGGATTTTTACGAAGTATTGGGTGTTGCCAAAGATGCGTCGGAAGACGACATCAAGAAGGCATACCGCAAACTGGCGATGAAATACCATCCTGACCGCAATCCTGACGACAAGACAGCTGAGGAAAAATTCAAGGAAGTCAAAGAAGCCTACGAAATCCTGTCAGATGAGCAGAAACGCGGTGCTTACGATCGTTTTGGACATGCAGGTGTTGATCCGAACAGTATGGGAGGCATGGGTGGTCGTGGTGGCAACCCATTCGGCGGGGCATTCAGCGATATCGGCGATATCTTTGGTGATATTTTCGGTGCCGGTATGGGAGCAGGTCGTAGTGGACCGCAGGTTTATCGAGGCTCTGACCTGCGTTACAACCTAGAAATCACCTTGGAAGAAGCGGCAAAAGGCTGTAAGAAAACCATCCGTGTCCCAACTTGGAATAAATGTGAAGCCTGTGGTGGATCTGGTGCCAAGAAAGGCACATCGCCAACCACCTGTTCCACTTGTGGTGGCCAAGGACAGGTTCGGATGCAGCAGGGCTTTTTCCATGTTCAGCAGACCTGTCCACAGTGTCATGGTATGGGACAGACCATCAAGGATCCATGTCCGGACTGCCATGGTAGAGGTAATATCCGAACCAACAAGACATTGGAAGTTGATATTCCGGCAGGTATTGATGAAGGCATGCGTATCCGTTCTTCTGGTAATGGGGAACCTGGTCAGAACGGTGGCCCTCCAGGAGATCTGTATGTGGAAATCCATATCAGTCAGCACCAGCTTTTCACACGGGATGACGATGATCTGCACTGTGAAATCCCGATTTCATTCGGAAAGGCGGCATTGGGC
>JBJEXA010000225.1:0-1561 GCA_051885335.1 Oxalobacter sp.
GATAGGCACATCGGACGCGGCTGTTAAAAGTTTATATGATGTCGATTATACGGGAGGGACAGCCTTTGTTATGGGGGCGGAAGGCAAAGGGATGCGTCGCCTGACGGAGGAGAATTGCGATGAACTGGTGGTCATTCCGATGTTGGGTTCTGTTGAGAGTCTGAACATTTCTGTGGCATCTGGTGTTTGTCTGTATGAGGCGCGTCGTCAGCGGATCATGGCTTCAGGCCATGTTTGACAGTGTGGTATGCTGATCAGTTTGAAATCTTTTTCTTTATCAATTCCTATCAACTAAATAGGAATTGTTGTAACATGTCAATTCCGGTGTAGGGATACCGACTTTTCCCGTGCAGTTTTTTGCAGAAGCGGTTATTATCTGCTTCCTGTGTTTTACCGTATTTTTTAAGATGTCTGGTCGTTTCAGGGAAGAAATCAAAAGTATTATGGAACGGGATCCTGCCGCGCGCAGCGGCTGGGAGATTGTGACCTGCTATCCAGGGTTCCAGGCATTGGCAATTCACCGTCTGTCGCATTGGCTTTGGAATCACGGGATGAAATGGTTGTCCCGTTTCCTGTCGCATCTGGCGCGGGTTATTACGGGTATTGAAATTCATCCTGCTGCGGTGATTGGCCGTCGAGTATTCATTGACCATGGCTGTGGTGTTGTGATCGGTGAGACAGCGGAAGTTGGGGATGACTGCACGATTTACCAGGGCGTGACTTTGGGCGGAACTTCGTTGACCAAAGGCAAGAAACGCCATCCAACGTTGGGCAATGGGGTCATTTGTGGTGCCAATGCCCAGATTCTGGGGAGTTTTACGGTCGGCGATGGTGCCAAGGTCGGTTCCAATGCAGTGGTTGTCCGAGAAGTGCCACCGGGCGCAACAGCTGTTGGGAATCCAGCACGGATTATCATGAAGGAACATCCAGTGGATGGACAGAAGGAGGATGTTGCGACCAAACTGTTCAATTCTTACGGCATTACCGCCAATGAAGATGATCCTCTCATCAAGGCGTTGCATGGGTTGATCAACAACCATGCTGCGCAGGAGCGCCGTATCCGGCAGCTGACAGAAGCCCTTGAGTCATCAGGGATTCAGGTTGAGGCAGCTGATGAGGACAACAGGACACTCAGTACGGAGCAGCTCAACAAGTTGATGAAGTGATGGTTAGAGGGTGTGGCGTTCGATGATGCCATTGTGTGTCACGGAAAGCCAATCTGCACGAGGGTTTTCTTTATCGTCCAGATCCCAGTCTGAGAGCACCAGACGGAGTCTGTTTCTGTTTGGCAAGGATATGATGTGGTCACCAGGATGATGGGTATGTCCATGAATCAAAACATCAGCATTGGTCTGGATCATGATTGCTTTGACAGCATCAGAATTGACATCCATGATTTTTGCGGATTTTGCCATATTGCTTTTGGTGCTGTCTTTTCGGGCATTGGCAACAATGGCTTTTCGTTTTGAAAGTGGAATCAGCAGAAAGAAGAAGCGCCAAAAGGGATTCCTGACCTTGGCGCGGAATTTCATATAGGCTGCATCATCGGTGCAGAGTGCAT
>JBJEXA010000226.1:0-1559 GCA_051885335.1 Oxalobacter sp.
TGGGCTGATGCAAATACCAATAAGGCTGCAATCAGCAGGACAAAATCAACCAAGATGATTTTCCGTCTCCGGTAGAGATCTCCCAATGGAATGATAAAAAGTAAGCCACAAGCATAACCGATCTGTGACATCATCGGGATATGGTTGGCAGCCAGTTCACTGATAAGCAAATCCTGCGCAATCGCACTCAACAGCGGTTGACTGTAATAATTGTTAGCAACGGACAGACCAGAAACCGCTGCCAGAACCAGCAATAACGACCGTGGAATTCCTTGATTTTCTTTCAATTCCTGCATGACATATCAATCTGGAAGTACCGTCATCATCCTCAACAGAATCCTTTAAAGCAAAACGGACCGAAGGCAAGTCTTGCCCTGTCTATCGAAAAAATTCCGAAAATAAAATAAAAAGCTCAGACGACATATCAATACTTTTGGCTGAAAAGCAGGAAATCTTCAAAGATAATAGCATGACAGCATCACAGATATTGTGACAACAGAAATATGCAGGATTCTCTTTTTTTTGCGATAATTCCAGAGTCGCCAACTCTTGAAAATCATTTATGGAATGGCTGTTTGATCCTGCCGCTTGGATTTCACTGATCACCCTGACTATCTTGGAAATCGTATTGGGCATCGACAATTTGGTGTTCATTGCAATCCTAGCAGACAAGCTTCCCAAAAACCAGCAGAACAAAGCCCGTATGACAGGACTTGGTCTGGCGATGTTCGTCAGATTGGCCATGCTGTGTGCCCTGTCGTGGATGGTCACATTGACGCAGCCCATTTTCACGATCTATTCACATCCTTTTTCTGGCAGGGACATCATTCTCTTCATCGGTGGCGCTTTCCTGCTTTTCAAAGCAACATCAGAACTACATGAACGCCTTGAAGGCGTCTCTCATCTGGAAAGCAATCAAAAAAAAGTTGTCCCCAGCTTTTTGGTTGTCGTTACCCAGATCATCGTATTGGATGTCGTTTTTTCTTTAGATTCCGTTGTCACCGCCGTCGGCATCGCCTCCCATCTACCCGTGATGATGGCGGCCATCGTCATTTCTGTCGCCATCATGATGTGGATGCAGAAACCGATTACAGATTTCGTCAACAACCATAAGACGGTTGTCATCCTATGCCTGTCTTTTTTGCTGATGATTGGGGTGTCTCTGATTACAGAAAGTATTGGTTTTGAAATTCCGAAAGGCTACCTCTATGCCGCTATCGGCTTCTCCGTACTGATTGAGTTTTTCAATCAGATCAGCCAATACCGCATGAAAAAGCATATGGCAAAAATCCCGCTCAGGGACCGGACAGCCAATGCCATTCTTTTTCTGTTAGGCGGCAAGACCGAAGTCTTGGAACTCTCCCCTGAAGCTAAATCAGTCATCGAAGACAGGTCAGCATTCGGTGAGAAAGAACGTGATATGGTATCCGGTGTCCTGACATTGGGAGAAAGAACCATCCGCTCCATCATGACACCAAGAAATGATATTGTCTGGGTGGATATGTCGGAGGATGCAAAACTCCTTCAGGAACAGCTCCGGAACAACTCCCACAGCTATT
>JBJEXA010000227.1:0-6652 GCA_051885335.1 Oxalobacter sp.
CTGCTCAACGCTGGGCAGTCCGCAAGAAAGCTTATGATGCCCGCATCCAGAAGAAGCAGGCTCGCGCCAAGGACGGCTTTTTTATGGGACTCTACCATTCTATGACAGACTGGTTTATTACCAGCGATGAATGACTGCATCTGGTCGCGCAATGAAAAATCCATTTTCAATACCCCAAAAGACTCTGTTTATGGCATCCTTAACAGGAAGGTTTGCGGTGAATGACCGCATAATGGTTTTTTGACTGACTTTTCCGATGAGGATGACTATGAAAAAGATATTGACTATTACCCTATTAGGTATTGCAGCATTGGGGTGTTCCACTGCTTCCTCGGCTGGCTTAGCAGGATGGTCCCAGCTAACAGGCGATGATAACGGTGGCCTGTATCTGCAGAAACCCCTACCGAATGCTGAGGTCCTGAAGAAACTGGGCATGAATGTCCGCGCAATCAATAAAGAAAAAGGCACGGATTCCGCCATACTGTACAAGGCTGACTGTGAAAAACAGACGGTCTCAATGGTCGCAGGCGTTGACATCAACGAAGACGGCTCCATCGGACAGACCCATCCATTCCCTGACAACCAGGTTATCACTGAAAAGGGGACTGTCGGTACAGTCTATGGCAAAATTATGACCCTGATCTGCCAGTAACCCCTATGATTAGGAGATTGTCTGCCCTGCTGCTGTCACTTTCAGTGGCAGGGTCAGTTTCGCATCCCGCAGAGAACCTCTCTGCCCACCTTGCCAGCCGATTGGCAGAATAAATGATAGTATCATGGTTTTTCGAAGCCGGAGAGCCCCTTTAGACCAACCGAAAAGTGCATGGTATGCAATCGGCTTTCCAGATAGAATTGCTGGCAAGGTGTCGCATATTGATGTTCTTTACTAGATAGACTGTGCTGCCTACAAAACAGATGTGCTTGAAATGCACATCTATGATGACAATGACAGGGAACTACCAGAAGACCGTCATGCCGCAACAGCAGCCAGAATCCAGAACACGGGCCAGATTCATGACATCATCCTGAAAGAAAGATGTCCTGCTCCGTAGCCTTTTTTTAGGAGACCTTCTCCGCTTATTTTGCCACTGTAAAGACAATACTGTAAGCAGGATTCACGATACCTGCTGCTTTTTCTTTCTCTGTTAGTGATTGATTGAAAGCGGAGATTTCAGCTGGTTCACAATCCACAGGATATTCAATCAAAAAGCTTTCTGGTGTCTCTGCCGGCAGATACAGGTTTGGCAGGCTTTGAAAACGTTGGCCTTCACGCATGACTTCACCTGCCAGATCAAGATGCCTTGCAAGGGCTTCATCCGTGATGCCATGAGTATCAAGGATACTTGCTGCATCCCGGATTTTGCGGATCAGTTCGCTGCTACCAGTCAGATCCATGCCGAGTTCCTGTGCTTTGTCGAGATGTTCAACAGTCTGATGTAAAGACCCTGTTGCAACCGCATAGGGCAATGCCTGTGCAAAACTACCATGTTTGGGATTGGCAGCATAAGCATAAACACGGGTGGTGGCTGATGGCATACCATGACTGGCATAAATGCCAATGACATCAAGAAGTACAGGAACACTTCGAGTAAGGCGGTAAACATTGCGGATACTGTTATGGATATCCCGAGTATTACCCATGAGCGAATGCCAGATACCGCGCATCAGCCATCCTTGGACTGGATTGAAGTGGATCAGTCCATCAATCTGGAACCCAATGCGATGCCATTCAATATTGCCTTTCCGTACAAACCGCTTCTTGCTGCGGAGTGTATTGAGACTATCAAGAATCCTCTGTTCAGGAGAAGAATATCCAGCTGTCATGGTATGGCCTTTTATCTGCAATATGGATAGAGTCTGTTATTTTAATCGAATCTGAAAACCAGCAATTTGCAAATTGAAACATTTCTGATTCAAATAAGGCATACCAGACTTCGGGAACCTGCTTCTTTTTTCTGTTATGATTTTTTCTGTTATGGTCTTGTTTTCTGGGATACTGACCTTATTTATCTTTATGTTTTATGTTGTCAGTCAATAACTGTCGGATCATAGGTTGTTTTTATTTCTCACAGTTCCAAGAGTTGACGGATGCAGAAACATCTTAAAATCTGCTCTTGCTTTGAAAGGATATGGAAATGGAATTCAAGATGAACAGGGCTTTCCTGATTGATACCCTGAAGCGCCAGGGTATCTGCGCCAGCGTCATCGGTACCGCTGAAGGATTGCGTTACGAATACATCACACCCAATGGACTCGGTGTCAGCCATGGAGAAATCGCTTCTTGGCCAGCATTGAAACTGCGGGGTCTGGGGGACGACCATTGGGCGGATGTCCGTGCGAAACTTCAAGCTGGCAGCCTGACCCATGATGACCTGAAAGGAACAGAGCTGTTCTACCTGCATGAGGATGTTACCAAGGGTAATGCAGCGGATGCCGTTGCATTCTTCAAGGGACTGCTAGCCCTGCCTGATTCAATGGAACTAGACATCTACTGCCTGTGTGACATGTCCGACCCCAAGGCTGTTCCATCATTCTTCAATGATGAGCAGTCTTTCCTGAAAGCGTTTGCCGATGTTTACTGTAAGGATGCCATTGGCTGGGATGACCTGGATGACGAATATATGGAAGATGTCGTCCAGCGTCTGGATTCAGAATTTGGAGAATTCCAGTATCTGTCTTATTCTTGATTGCCAGAATGACCGCTACCTGAATAGACTGACTTGTCTTTTCCCTATCAAATGAAAACGCCTGCAGTTTTATACACCACAGGCGTTTTTCCTTACTTTCAGATTCCAATCATTTCTTCTTTTTGGCTTTCTTGAGTTTTTTCGCTTTCAACCGAATACCGGCAGCCTGCATGATCTTCAATGTTGTGATGAACGGCAACGATGCACTGTTTGCAAGTGCCTTGGTCAGGTTTTTTTCAGTCACACCGATTTTTTCAGCAACTTCAGCTGTACCTGCTGCTTCGACAACATCTTTGAGAGCGGCAGCAATCAGACTGCCATCCCCAGTATCCTGCTTGACACACTCCATAAGGAACAGCCGGCGGTCGGTTGGGGTGTTCAGATAATCCTGAATATTGAATTCCTTGTCAGTCATGATTCCTCCTATTGGTTGTGTTTCCATAAACTGATGTCCCCAGTTTAGTTTACCCGATTCAGCGGATCTTGGGTGTTTTATCGATGACCATCAATCATCTTTTAAAGACATCCTGTTTTTCTGGTACAGAATACGCCGCTTGATGCAATGAGGGAAGGATTCCCGATAAACCTACCATTGTCCTTTTGCAGCACCGTCTCTGACAATCAGCTCACCCGCAGCATCCTGAGGATATTCTTTGCTCTGACATCCAGGATCGAGATGGAAGATTCCAAGAACCGCCCTGAATGGAAATGGGAAGGCATAAACCTCCCGACTGCACATACCATCGCCGCTCAGTCCCTCATCTATCTTACCTCCACTGAAGATGATATCTGGTTCCCTTGTGTCTGTATGCCTAGACTTATGCCAGACTGATAGGAAATAGGTATTGAAAAAGTTGACTTTGGCCCCTGTCCCAAACCGCAGATGATGTACATCTGTTCAATAGTCATCAACGCCCTGAGCATTTGCCAAGGTTGGCATAACAGCTCCCAATGACAAAACGGCAAACAGTACAGATTTTCCTTTTCATGGATTTCTCTCATTCAAACATGGGGCAGCAGATAGCTTTTCCAATTATGAAGGATACAATATCAAACACCATCTGTTGTGATGGGTATTATGTAGAAGAAAGGTTTTCGTGACATGGATATCTGTGCTGGATTCCGCACTTTGGCAGCCTTGCTCATGGTGGCATTGGCATTGTTTTTCTCTCCGGCCCAATCAGGAACACCAGAGACAATTCAAAATATCCCGATAAAACAGACTGCCAAGCCACCTTTGACCGATACAGTGACGGATACATCGGCATCATCCACCGTTCCCAGCACAAAAAACAGAACACCATCAGCTACCCAATCCTCTGATCCCCAGATCAGATCTTCCTCCTCCAAGCTCCCTGAAGGTTGGGAAAAACTGGCAGAAAACCATATCGAGGTAGTTTATACCAAACTTACGCCTCATGACATTGCCCCGAACATAACCGGCATTGAGGTCAGAGTAACTGCACAGACAAAAGAACTGTTCGACTACGCAGAAGGTGTGGCAATGGCAGACTGCGATATCCGCGAAGTATTTCCTGTCTCGGGAGATATCTATGATGTCAATGGCAACACGATTAACCCGATGCATATCCCATTGCTGAATGGCCTGACTTATATCAGGGCATTCCCTCAGGAAGCCTACGACGCACTGCTTGAACGCCTGTGTAGCAGAAACCTAGCAGGCAATCCGGCAGATGAAAGCGGAAAACTATCGTCCCAAAATGAATGACTTTAAAACAGTTTGTAACATAGCTTTCCACCAACAGCATCAATGATAGGATATACCAATCACTTGGACTTAAGGATGCCCGTATGAAAAAACGTTTCTGGATGATTTGCCCGGTCTTATTAGTACTCTTCTGCCTGAACACTGCTTCAGCAGCAGGAGTGGATGCTTACCGCCCGAAAAAAACTGGCAACAGCCTGAGTTGCCGGTTTGATGATCCCTGCGATAGCACTGAAAAAGCTGAAACACGTTCTGATACTCCGGGGAAAGCTATCAAAAAGACCATGAAATATCCCTCTGCAAAACAGATTCGCCATCACGCTGTCAGATAAAACAGTCCAATCAGGATACCGCCTGTATCTGTCCAGTGCTGTTTTCATCCTGTTTTCCCATTACTGCAACAGTCTGTAAATTACCTGCCAAAATATTGAGAAAACGACTAGAATATCGGCATTATTCATAATCGTCTCTTTGTAACAGAGTGCATGATTGTCAAGGTGGCAATGATGAAAAAATTGCTGAGAACCGTAACCCTGTCTGTAATGGTTGTCTTGATTCTATCAACCAGCGCCTATGCCGGTGAATGGGTTGGGATTTTTTACAGCAGTGACGGTAGTGTCTTTTATGCACAGAAAAACGCTTTCCAGAAAGTCGGACTGGATTCTGCCAGTCCTTTAAGGGAAGGGACTTTCAAGCTGGTTCCTCCCAAAAATCCTGACTTTGCCTATATGCTGGCATTGTACCGGGTGGATTGCCGTCAACGTACCCTTATGGCTCTTTCCGCATCGTTACATGCCCGAGATGGATCAGTGATTGAATCTGATGGCGTTGACGAGAATACGCCTCCTGCCCCGGTTGAGCCGGGGACTGGTTCCGAAGCGGTCTATCATTATCTCTGTGGACATTATTGATAAATCAGTGGTTTGCCCTTATGGACAAACCATTTTTTTCAAAAAGAAAGGACACGTTGATGAAACTGAAACAACTGATTGGCTATGCTCTGATAGGCATAGGCTGTGCTTCATTGACCGCCTGCCATGACTTATATATTGAGGATGGTTATTATGATGGTGATTATTACGGTAGAGGCGGATACCATGGGCATCGTCCACCACCTCCCCGTCATGGTCCAGACCATCGGGGTCCTGATCGCAAGGGACCAGATCATGGCAAGTTCGACCACCGCCATGGACCTGACAGCAAGGGACCAGACCGAGGCAAACCTGACCATAACAGACCCGGTCATGGCGGTTCTGACCGCAGAGAGCCTGATGGCAGAGGCATGGAACGTAAAGGACCTGGCCGTGGTAGCCGGATGGAACAACGGGGCAACAAGGGGAACCATCAAGCCCCTAGGATGGAACGCACGGGTAACAGGGGAGACCGTCGGGGAGCACAGCGGATGGAACGGCGTGACATGAATACAGACAACCGTAATCATCATGGTGGTTAATAACGACCGAAAAAGTATTGATGGACAAGGTAAGCCAGCTGTATGGCCAGGATTTAATCGGTAAACACAAAAAGGAACAACTATGAAAAAATATCTTGCACTTGCCTTGATTGCACTGGGCATGGTTTCAATGACCGGTTGCCGGCATCATCACCGCCCGGACCACGACAGGCCAGACTACCGGAACGGCAACAGCAGGAACAGTCCACAGAACCATGGCAGGTATGACAGCAACCGTGATTCCCAACGCAGTGGCAGTTATGGCCAGCATCATGGAGGTCCTGGCAACAGATGATTTTCCCGCTTTTCCGATATTGATTTGAAAAACCGGCGTTTTTGAACTATACCCTGTTAAGTAGCAGTTACTCGTTGTTTTCAGGTATTGATTAAAGTAAACAACGAGCCTGGCAACAACCTGTGAAGTATACTGAGGCTATCATAAAGATCGACATGGGTTGTCCCTTCAATTACGAACAGTTCTTTTGGTTTCCCTACCAATTCATAGGCTTTTCCGCTGAAATACCAGATGTCAGCCTTGCTACCAACTATCAGCAGGGCTGGACGCAGCGAAACGGTTCCGATACAAGCAAATGCATCCCATGCCAACATTTTATCGAGATTGCTGACCAAGAACTTATTGACTGAGATTGGATAACCACAACGCAATGTCCGATAGTATTCACTGGCTTCTTGGGTAATGACTGCCATATCCAGGCGGACTTCGTCCGGATATGGCAGATACTGCATGCAGGCAAGCGGTTCATCCCTTGCTTCTCGGGTCCGTTG
>JBJEXA010000228.1:0-6517 GCA_051885335.1 Oxalobacter sp.
ATAGCCCTTCTACTTGAATAATGAACTGGTCTACTTTTTGGGGTAGGGTTCAGTTTTTGCCCAAACGGATTGTTTTTCAACGGCCCAGATCCGGAAATTGGTCACACAATGGGTCCTTCCAGCTTTTGAGCGTTTCACCCCGACAAGCCAGACACGTATCCTGCATACCATTGATTTCTATCTGGCATCAGGCAGTCCAAAACTTTCCTGGGTATTCCCCTCTTTCGGCATCCCACTCAACATACCGGCACACCATCTTTTCGCTATCATACGGGAAATGCTGCCAGGCATCCCCATTCCCAAGCAATTCAACAATACCCTGTACCGTGAGAACGCCCACCAGTCATTTTCAAACACCCTGTTCTCCAAATGGGAAAGCCAAGGCGGTTTCTATTCAGGATGCCCAGACACTGACGGTTCCAAAATATTCCCGCCGATGCCTGAAAGGACTGGTCTCTTCCTGCCATGCAACCTTGACCGGCATCAAGCCAGACTGGACCTGTCATTATTCAGGACCTGGTGTTCTACTGGACTGTCTCCTGACGGTGTCCAAGGACTTCCCATGGATGCCGTACGCTGGCGGAAAGGCATTGACATTGAAGCCATGCACAATCTTGGTGTTGACCGCTTCATGCGTCAATACAATCAACCTGTTGGGGTCAAACGCCTGACAATGCGGTTCAAACAGGCTGTTGGCGAGGGTTACCTGGCAGGAGAGCCAGACAGACTGCTTGAGGCCTTCCATGTCCGTTTCATCATCGACAGGTTCGGCTTCCTGGTCAGATGCCATCCATTGATACGGATTTGAAAATACACCACCAGCAACATCCTTCAAAACAAGGTGATTGTAAATATCCAAAACCTGTATTTTGTAACATTCTTTTACCCTGATTCTTCATCATAGACTTGTTTGTTATACTCCATCAGTCTCCACATATATTCATTTACGCAGCCCATCATGCTAAAGAACACCCGGCTCAAACGTCCCCTGATTATCACCATCTGTGTTCTGCTCGCCCTTATCATCATCTGGGCAATCTATTGGGCAATGACAAGAGGCAAGGGAGCGTATCCACGTGGTGGCGCCGTCGCAGTCAAGGTGGCAACCGTCACCAAAGCGGATGCTCCTTTGGAAATCACCGCATTGGGAACCGTCAATTCAACCCATTCCGTAACAGTCCACAGCCGTGTCGATGGACAATTAATGCGGCTCCATTTCACAGAAGGACAATACGTCCGTCAAGGACAGCTGCTGGCTGAACTGGATGACCGTCCTTTCAAAGCCCAGCTGCTTCAGGCAGAAGGTCAGCTTATCCGCGATAAGGCACTGCTGGAAAATGCCCGTCTTGACCTGCAGCGTTACCGTCAGCTGCTCAGTCAAAATTCCATCGCACGCCAACAGGTCGATACACAGGCCGCACTGGTCAGGCAATATGAAGGTTCTGTCAAAATCGACCAAGGAGCTGTTGACAACGCCCGTCTGCAAATCACCTACAGTCGCATTACTGCCCCTGTCACAGGCCGTGTCGGCTTGAGAAAAGTGGATTTAGGTAACATTGTCCATGCATCTGATGCGGAAGGCATTGTCACCATCACCCAGGAACAGCCAATCAACGTTGTTTTCTCGATTCCAGAAATCGACCTTTCCAAAGTCCTTGCCGCCTACTCTGAAAACAACCGTCTGGCTGTTGAGGCCTGGGACCGTGATGATAAGAATCTGCTTTCCCAGGGCACCATTTTAGCCCTTGACAACCAGTTGAATACAGATACCGGAACAATCAGCATCAAGGCAAAATTTGAAAACACCGACCATAAGCTTTTTCCCAACCAGTTTGTCAATGTCCACATGCACCTTGGTTCAGTATCAGATGCCATACTCGTCCCTACCGTTGCCGTCCAGCTGGGCAAACAAGGGCATACCGTTTACCGCGTAAACAACGAGAATAAAGTCAGCCTTGTGAAAGTGGCAGTCAGAGCCACTTCAGGAGATAACACCATCATTGATGCAGGACTGGAACCCGGTGATGTCGTTGTTACAGATGGTGTTGATAAACTCCGCGAAGGTTCCCTGGTCAAAATTGTCGAACAGACAATAAAACCAGCAGAAGCATCGGGAACATATGATGCGCAGACCATCGACAAAACAAAAGGCGCTTCATAACAAGACAAGAAGCCAAAGATTGCAGCATGAATCCCTCACGCCCATTCATCCTTCGTCCAGTCGCTACTATCCTGCTAATGGTGGCACTTTTCCTGTCTGGACTGGTCTCGTGGCGTATGTTACCGGTTTCTGCCCTGCCTGAAGTCGATTATCCCACCATCCAGGTCGTCACCTATTATCCAGGTGCCAGCCCTGATGTCGTAACATCCACCATCACGGCTCCACTTGAACGGCAGTTGGGTCAGATGCCAGGTCTTTCGCAGATGTCCTCATCAAGTTCGGATGGCGTCTCAGTCATTACCCTGCAGTTCTCCTTGTCCCTGACCCTGGACGTTGCAGAACAGGAAGTCCAGGCAGCCATCAATGCGGCAAACATGCTGCTGCCACAGGATCTGCCCAACCCGCCAGTCTATAACAAAGTCAATCCTGCGGATACCCCTATTCTGACCATTGCGGTGACATCACCGACCATGACCATCACAGAACTTGAAGACTTGGCTGATACACGCATCGCCCAGAAATTGTCCCAGGTTCCAGGTGTCGGCTTGGTCTCCATCAGCGGTGGACAACGCCCTGCCGTCCGTGTCCATGCCAATTCCAAGGCCCTTGCTGCAAGGAACATCACACTGGAAAAAGTTCGTTCCGCTATTGCAACCGCCAACATCAATCAGGCAAAAGGGAGTTTTGACGGCCAGTTACAGGCATCAACCATTGATGGCAATGACCAACTGAAATCTGCCAAGGAATATGAAGATGTCATCGTCACTTACCAAGGCGGCTCACCTATCCGGTTGAAAGATATCGCCACAGTCTTTGATGGTCCAGAAAACGAAAACCTGGCCGCATGGTCTGGGAATAAACCAGCAGTTATCCTGACTGTTCAGCGCCAGCCTGGCGCTAACGTGATTGACGTTGCCGATAAGATTAAAGAAACGCTTCCACAACTTAAAAGCAGCCTGCCTGCCGCCGTGGATGTTGACCTGCTCTCTGACAGGACTGTCACCATCCGCTCCTCAGTCGGAGATGTCGGGCACGAACTGGTCATGTCGGTCGCCCTAGTCGTGCTGGTTGTCTTCCTGTTCCTGCGGAACCTAACCGCCACCGTCATCCCCGCCGTTGCAGTTCCCCTCTCATTGATCGGCACCTTCGGTGTCATGTACCTGACAGGCTTCTCATTAAACAACCTCTCACTGATGGCACTGACCATTGCAACCGGCTTTGTGGTTGATGATGCCATTGTGATGATCGAAAACATCTCCCGCTTCATTGAAGAAGGCGACTCACCGATGGAAGCCGCATTGAAAGGCTCCAGGCAGATCGGCTTCACCATCATCTCATTGACAGTTTCCCTGATCGCCGTCCTGATTCCACTCCTCTTCATGGGAGATGTCATCGGCCGTCTCTTCCGGGAATTTGCAGTTACCTTGGCAGTCTCTATCCTGCTTTCCGCAGTGATTTCCCTGACACTGACTCCTATGATGAGCGCACGCCTGTTGAAACCGGCAGGAAAATCAGAAAAAAAAGAAGCCCGTATTTTCAGGGCAATCAATGAGTTCTGGGATAAAATCATCCAATATTACTCGACTGGCCTGAAATGGGTACTTGCCCACCAGAAACTCACCCTGCTGACCACCATTGGCACTGTCATCCTTACCGGCCTGCTCTACCTACTCATCCCGAAAGGCTTCTTCCCGATGCAGGACTCTGGGGTCATCCAGGTCATTTCGGAAATCCGCCAATCTGCCTCCTTCAAATCCATGACCGCCCAGCAGGAAAAACTGATTGATATTGTTCTTGAAGACCCCGATGTCGAAAACCTGTCTTCCTTTATCGGCGTGGACAGCACCAATGCCGCACTGAACAATGGGCATATGCAGGTCAATCTGAAACCCAAAGGAGACCGTGATGACATCCGCACCATCATGAACCGTATCCAGGAACGTGCCCAGGATATTCCCGGTATGACCCTGTATATGCAACCGGTCCAAGATATCAGCATTGACAGCCGGACCAGCTACGCCCAGTACCAATTCACCCTTCAGACAACCAGCCAACAGCAGCTCTCTGAATGGACAGCAAAACTGGTTGAACGCCTGAAAACCGTTCCAGAACTGTCAGATGTGACATCCGACCTGCTGGAAGACGGGTTGAAAATCTATGTCAACATCAACCGTGATACCGCCTCACGGTTGGGTGTCTCAGTGCAGGACATCGATGACGCCCTCTATGATGCTTTCGGCCAGCGCCTTGTCTCAACTATCTATACCCAGACTAACCAATACCGTGTTGTCCTACAGGTTACACCGGAAGAACGGCAGAATCCCTTATCCGTCAAAGGGATTTATGTCGCATCTGCCAATGGTGGCATGATTCCGCTTGATGCCATCGCAACAGTCGAAGAAAGACCGTCAACACTGGTCATCAACCATATGGGACAGTTCCCAACCGCCACCATCTCATTCAACCTGGCTGATGGCGTCTCGCTTTCCCAAGCGGTCGATATCATCCATAACATCCAGGAAGAAATGGATATGCCCCAGAGCATCCAGACAGAATTCCAAGGAGCAGCCATGGCATTCAAGTCATCACTGTCTTCCACTCTCTGGCTGATTCTCGCTGCACTGGTCACCATGTACATCGTGTTGGGTATCCTCTATGAAAGCTATATCCACCCCATCACCATCCTTTCCACACTGCCTTCAGCTGGTATCGGTGCCCTCCTGGCACTGATGGTCACAGGCAAAGACCTGACTGTCATCGCCATTATCGGTATCATCCTGCTGATCGGTATCGTGAAGAAGAACGCCATCATGATGATCGACTTTGCACTGGCAGCAGAACGAGATGAGGGTCTGCCACCAGAAGAGGCCATCTACCAGGCCTGTCTGCTCCGCTTCCGCCCAATCATGATGACCACACTGGCGGCATTGCTGGGCGCTGTCCCCCTGATGCTGGCAACCGGTATCGGGTCAGAACTCCGGAACCCCTTGGGTATCACCATGGTGGGAGGACTGCTGCTCAGTCAGGTCCTGACACTGTTCACGACTCCCGTCATCTACCTCTATTTCGACAGGCTTTCCCGGCGGCTTGAGAAAAAAAGCCAATCAGATACGGAACAAGCCCATGCCAGCTGACAGGAAACCGGTATGAAATTTTCTGAAATCTTCATACGCAGACCTGTCGCAACCATCCTTGTGACATTGGCCATCCTGCTATCTGGCATCATCGCATTCCGGTTCCTGCCGGTTGCACCTTTGCCGCAGGTTGACTTCCCAACCATCCGTGTCCGTGCAAAACTGCCTGGTGCCAGTCCAGAAACCATGGCAGCAACCGTTGCCACTCCCTTGGAACGCACACTGGGCAGGATTGCCGGCATCAGTGAAATCACTTCCACCAGCACATTGGGACAAACTGAAATCACCATGCAGTTTGACCTTTCACGTGACATCAACGGTGCCGCACGCGATGTCCAGTCAGCCATCAATGCGGCAAAGGCCTTGCTGCCAACCATGCCCCAGAATCCAACCTACCGCAAACTGAACCCTGCCGATGCCCCCATTATGCTGCTTTCCCTGACATCTGACACCCTGACTTTCAGCCAGATGTACGATGCGGCAGACACCATCATCGCCCAGAAACTGATGCAGCTTGAAGGTGTTGGTGACGTCTTCGTCGGTGGTGGTTCCCAGCCAGCTGTCCGCATTGACCTGAATCCACAGCAGCTTGCCCGATATGGACTCAATCTCGAACATGCACGCTCTGCCATCACTGCCATGAACCTGGACCGTCCCAAAGGCTCTGTCAGCAACAGCAGCACCAAATGGCAGATTGACGCCAATGACCAGGTCAAGACAGCACGGGATTACAAACCGATGATCATCCACCATGCCAGTGGTTCAGTCATCCGCCTGCAGGACGTTGCCGAAGTCACCGATGGCGTCCAGAACATTTACAACAAAGGGGTGGTAAACGGCAAACAATGCATCATGCTGATCATCTTCCGCGAACCCGGTGCCAATATCATCGAAACCGTCGAACGCATCTACAGCGCAATGCCCAAACTCAAGGCATCCGTTCCAGCTGATATGGACCTTGGGGTTGTCATGGACCGTACCCCGACCATCAGGGCATCCCTGGCAGATGTCGAATTCACCCTGATCATTTCTGTTGGACTGGTCATCCTCGTCGTCTTCCTTTTCCTGCGCAACATCCGCGCGACAATCATTTCAGCAGTCACCGTTCCAGTGTCACTCATCGGCTCCTTCACCGCCATGTACCTGGCAGGATTCTCGCTAAACAACCTTTCACTGATGGCGCTGACCATTGCAACAGGCTTCGTTGTTGACGATACAATTG
>JBJEXA010000229.1:0-1514 GCA_051885335.1 Oxalobacter sp.
ACATCTCTGATGCACTGGCAGCCCAGGTTGGCGGTATTGGTATCGCTCCAGGTGCAAATATGTCCGATTCCGTTGCGATTTTCGAGGCAACCCACGGTACTGCACCAACTATGGCAGGTAAGAACAACGTCAATCCAGGTTCTATGATTCTTTCTGCAGAACTTCTGCTCCGCCACATCGGTTGGACCGAAGCAGCAGACATCATTCTGGATTCCATGCAGAAGGCAATCTCTTCCAAGAAGGTTACCAGCGACTTCGCTGCTTTGATGGAAGGAGCAACCGAAGTCTCCACCACCGACTTCGGTGACCTGATGATTTCCTGTATGTAACCGGACAGTTTCCCTATCATGTAGAAAGTCCCTGCAGCCTTTTAAGGTTGTCGGGACTTTCTCTATCTGTTGCAGACTGGCAACTGGTTGTTATTTTGTGGCAGGAATCGCCCTTAGCCAATTGAGCATATCGTTCAGTTCATGCCAGTCCAACGTATGGTCCATGTCATACGCATGAAATTCCACGTTATAGCCCAGTTCGGTCAGCTGTTTCTTGGCATTTTCACCCCGGTAGAAAGGCACAACCGGATCCTGTGTTCCATGTGCGATGAAAACAGGTGTATCCTGGTTAATTTCAGTGCGGTTTTCAGCAAAAGTCTGACGAAGCGGAACATAACCGGAAAGAGCAATCACACCGCCCAGTTTTTCATAATAGGTCAGTCCTGCGTGTAGTGCCATGGCGGCACCTTGGGAAAAACCTGCCAACAGGATTTTCTCGGAAGGAACCCCTTTGATTTTCTCATTATTGATCAGGATATGGATCAGACCAGTAGAGTCGTTGACACCCTGTTCATCTTCCATATCGCTTTCTTCAAAGCTAGTATAAATATCAAACCATGCACGGGCTGGCAGCCAGCTATGGGCTGTAACCGGACGTTCTGGGGCATTGGGGAAGATGAAGCGGATGGCTGGTAGTCCCGTCAGGTCAAAGTGCTGGAGCTGGGTACTGAACAGCGTATGGAAGCTGGCGCCTTCGTCGCCTAAGCCATGCATCCAGATAATGGAAATCTGTGGATTTTCACCGGTTTCATAACGGCTGAACTGAAGTCTAGGTGCATTCATGTTAGGTGCGTTCATGGGTCACTTTCTGTTTTTCAAATAAAAGAGAAACTGTATTTTAAAGGGTTTTCTTGGCGGGACGCCATGCTTTGCAGCGTTTTTCGTCTGTTTCAATCCGGAGACCGCTGATCAGATCGATGCAATAGGGAATGGCGGTGAAAATCCCCGGTTCAATGACTGTTCCGTCATCTGCAACAACACCATCCAATGTCTCGTTGATGGCACGGGGTTGTCCCGGCAGGTTTAGAATCAGTGCCGCATGGTCTGCTGTTTCTCGGATGACGGCGACTTGCCGTGACAGAATGGCGGTCGGAACAAAGTGCATCCCAATTTGTCGCATCCGCTCTGCAAAGCCTGGCATTTCACGGGTAGCAACAGCCAATGTTGCTTCAGGGGTTACATCCC
>JBJEXA010000230.1:0-6399 GCA_051885335.1 Oxalobacter sp.
CATCTGTTGACGGTTTGTGGTTGCAGCTACTGTCAAACCATCTTCTGACTGGATGATGGTATCAATCACTGGAATCACGGTTGTAACTGCCTGTGCATCCTGCATCGCTTGGATATTGGCATAGATGATTTCCCGTGTCACAAATGGGCGGGCGGCATCATGTGAAAGAATGATTGCTTCATCTGACGCATGCAGCTGGATTTGACAATAGACGAGCGCCTCATAAAGAGATTCCTGGCGATTATCAGCACCTACACAAACAGCAATATGACGATATTCATGACTGGCAAACAGCCTTGATGTATATTCAACCCAATCTTTATGGACAGCGACGACAATATGGTCTATCTGTCTGCAGGCAAGGAATTTCTCAACAGTATGGCAGAGCATCGGTTTGCCATTTATATCAAGATACTGTTTAGGCTTATCCGAATTCTCTACTCGAGAACCTTTTCCCGCTGCAAGTATAACGGCAATAATCATTTCTCTTCGAGCACCTATGAAGACTGCTTATTTAACTGTTTGACTGGCGAATATATCATTTTCCTGATTTCAATTGATGTTGCTCAAAGCCGTTTTTCGAATGATCTTCATTTTTATCATAGAACTGGATTTTTCTGAACAATCATGCATTGAATACCGCCACTTTGGTCCGTTTCTCCTTCTTGAGCAGTGTTTTTGATGCGAGGAATCAAGTATAATTATCTGTTTTCATCAACTTACGGACTTACCTTTTATACTTATGGAAGCTGAACGCTTGAACACCATCGCCCATCGTATCGCAGATCTGTCAGAACGGGAAACTGCCTTACGGGGGTATCTTTGACTACTCTGCCAAATCCGACAAACTTGAGCAGGTAACCGCTGAACTGGAAGAACCTGATGTCTGGAATGATCCAAAGAAGGCTCAGGAACTGAACAAGGAAAAGAAATCGCTTGAGGCGGTTGTTCTTTCCCTCCGAAATATCAAATCTGGTCTCTCAGACGCTGAAGAGCTGTTTGAACTGGCAAAACTGGAAAATGATGATGATTCCATCCTGACCATTGAGCAGGACGTATTGGGATTGCAAGAGCAGATTGAACAGTTGGAATTCCGCCGGATGTTCTCGAACCGGATGGATCCCTGCAACTGTTTCATCGATATCCAAGCTGGTGCTGGCGGCACTGAAGCCCAAGACTGGGCAAACATGCTATTACGGCAATACCTGCGTTACTGTGAACGCAAGGGTTTTAAAACCACACTGATTGAGCTTTCTGAAGGCGATGTTGCTGGCATCAAGACAGCAACTATCAAGGTGGAAGGTGATTATGCCTATGGCTATCTTCGGACGGAAACCGGTGTCCATCGTTTGGTCCGCAAATCGCCTTTCGATTCTGCCAACGGCCGTCACACTTCTTTCAGCAGTCTGTTTGTTTATCCGGAAGTCGATGATTCGATTGATATTGAAATCAATCCCGCGGATGTCCGTATTGACACCTATCGGGCCTCCGGTGCTGGTGGCCAGCACATCAACAAGACGGACTCTGCTGTGCGTTTGACCCATATTCCAACAGGAATTGTGGTTCAGTGCCAGAATGACCGCAGCCAGCACCGCAACCGTGCTGAGGCTTGGGAAATGCTGAAATCTCGCCTGTATGAGCTGGAACTGCGCAAGCGCATGAGTGAACAGCAGAAATTGGAAGATGCCAAGTCTGATATCGGCTGGGGTCACCAGATACGCTCTTATGTGTTGGACAGTTCCCGCATCAAGGATCTGCGGACGAATTATGAAACAGGAAATACGAAAGCTGTGCTGGATGGCGACCTGGATGCGTTTATCACAGAATCTCTGAAGCAGGGGGTCTGATACCTGCCCCGATATTATTGAAGACTACAGTATAAGAAATTATGTCTAACCCAAAAGAACAAAACGATACGGCGGTTCCTGCACAGGATGAAAATTCCATCATTGCAGAACGCCGTGCAAAACTGGTTGCCCTGCGCGAAGCAGGAATTGCCTATCCCAATGATTTCCGCCCTACCCATAAGGCTGATGACCTGCACAGTCAGTATGATGATTTGGACAACGAGGCACTTGAATCAAATCCTGTGAAAGTGGTTGTCGGTGGTAGGATGATGCTGAAGCGCGTGATGGGGCGGGCTTCTTTCGCCACCATCATGGATGCTTCCGGCCCTCAGGCATCTGGCCGTATTCAGCTGTTTCTCTCGAATAACGATCTTGGCAAAGAAGCGCATGATACTTTCAAGCGCTGGGACATCGGTGACATTGTCGGTGCAGAGGGTACGCTGTTCAAAACCAAGACCGGTGAACTGACTGTCCGTGTTTCTTCCATCCGTTTAATCACTAAATCCCTTCGACCGCTGGCTGATAAATTCCATGGTCTGGCAGATCAGGAGACTCGCTACCGTCAACGTTATGTTGACTTGATTATGAATGAGGAAACCCGCCGGACTTTCAAAGCCCGTACGACTGCGATTGCCTCTATCCGTCGTTTCATGGGCGATAATGGTTTCATGGAAGTGGAAACGCCAATGCTGCATCCGATTCCGGGCGGTGCAGCAGCAAAACCATTCATTACTTATCATAATGCATTGGATATGCAGATGTTCATGCGTATCGCTCCTGAACTGTATCTGAAACGGCTGATTGTCGGTGGTTTTGAACGGGTGTTTGAACTGAATCGTAATTTCCGCAATGAAGGGATTTCACCCCGCCATAATCCTGAATTTACGATGATGGAATTCTATGCCGCCTATACCGACTACAAATGGCTGATGGATTTTACTGAAACACTGATCAGGCAAGCTGTTGTGGATACCTATGGTACGGCACAGATTTCTTATCAAGGACGTGAACTGGATCTGTCTAAACCTTTCCAACGCCTGACCATTAACGAGGCTATCCTGAAATATGCACCACAGTTCACAGAGACCCAGTTGAATGATGCTGAATTTTTGAAAGCAGAGCTGAAGAAACGGGGCGTCATATTGTTGTCAACCGCAGGTATCGGTGCCATGCAGTTGGCATTGTTCGAGGAAACCGCAGAATCTCAACTATGGGATCCCACTTATATCATTGATTATCCTGTTGAAACATCTCCTCTGGCACGTGCTTCAGATACACGCCCAGGCATCACCGAGCGTTTTGAGTTGTTCATTGTTGGACGCGAGCTGGCAAATGGTTTCTCAGAACTGAACGACCCTGAAGACCAAGCCGCCCGTTTCCGTAAACAGGTTGAGGCAAAAGATGCCGGTGATGAAGAAGCGATGTATTACGATGCCGATTATATCCGCGCATTGGAATACGGGATGCCTCCTGCCGGTGGTTGTGGCATTGGGATTGACCGTTTGGTGATGCTGTTGACGGACTCTCCGAACATCCGTGATGTGATCCTCTTCCCACATATGCGCCGAGAAGAGCCGCTTTAAACAACATGGACTTGGAATGAGAAATCTATGATAGAAATTCTTCAGGGACTTCTCATTCCTTTTGCCGGCACGTCACTGGGGGCCGCTTGTGTTTTTTTGATGAAAGACAAGGGGTTGAATCCTTCTCTCCAAAAAGGGCTCAACGGTTTTGCAGCAGGTGTCATGACTGCTGCTTCTGTCTGGAGCCTTCTTATTCCTGCCATTGAACAATCATCTACATTAGGGAAGCTGTCTTTTCTGCCTGCCTCCATTGGTTTTCTGATTGGTATCTTTTTCCTGCTGTTTCTCGACAGCTGTATCCCTCATCTGCATATGCATGCAGAAAAGGCGGAAGGAATGAAAATGAACCTTAAAAAAAACACAATGCTTGTACTGGCTGTAACGCTGCATAATATCCCTGAAGGCATTGCTATAGGTGTTGTTTATGCTGGTTACTTATATGGCCATACTCAAATAACCGCAGCAGGAATTTTTGCTTTGGCTATTGGTATTGCTATTCAGAATTTTCCAGAAGGCGCCATTATTTCCATGCCTCTTAAAGCTGAAGGAATGAAAAAATCCAAGGCTTTTCTTTATGGTGTATTATCAGGTGCCGTAGAACCTCTCTGTGCATTGCTGACATTATTGGTAGTCAGTTTCATCTTCCCTGTCCTGCCTTACATCCTGAGTTTTGCAGCAGGAGCCATGATGTATGTTGTCGTTGAGGAAATTATCCCAGAAATGTCTGTTGGACAACATTCCAATGCTACCACTGTTCTGTTTGCTATTGGTTTTGTCGTGATGATGATTTTGGATGTCGCTCTGGGATAAGATACAAAGACGGGCAACGTTGAAGACATTACAATGATTGTTTCAGATTCTCCGTCGAGTTTTTGATTTGAGATACAGCATGTTACGACTGACCGAAATCCGTTTGCCGATTGACCATGATGACCATGCACTGAAGCAAGCAGTGCTTGACCGTCTGACGGTTGATGATTCCCATCTTCTGAGTCTGATGGTCTATCGACGGAATTATGATGCCCGCAAGAAATCAGCGATTTTCTTTTCCTATTCTGTTGATGTAGAAACTGACTGCGAAGCAATGCTGTTGACTAAATTTGCCAAGCACCCACATATCCGCAAAACGCCTGATATGGCTTACCGTTTTGTTACCCAGGCACCAACAGGAAATTTTAGACGCCCAATTGTCATTGGATTTGGCCCCTGTGGTATGTTTGCCGCATTAATTCTGGCACAAAGCGGTTTTAGACCAATTGTTCTTGAACGTGGCAAAAAAGTACGTGAACGGACTCAGGATACCTTTGGCTTCTGGCGAAAACGTGAATTGAATCCTGAATCCAACGTTCAATTCGGCGAGGGCGGCGCTGGGACATTCTCTGATGGAAAACTGCATACGCAGATACGTGATCCGAAGCATTACGGACGGAAAGTATTGGAAGAATTCGTCAAGGCTGGTGCCCCTGAAGAAATCCTGTATATTGGGAAACCGCATATTGGCACTTTCAGGCTGGTCAAAATGGTTGAACAGCTACGGAAAGAAATCATTGCGCTCGGCGGGGAATTTTATTTTGAAAGCCGGGTGGATGACCTGTTGGTTGAGAAAGGACACGTTAAGGGTGTTGTCCTGCAGAACGGGGAAACATTTCAATCTGACCATGTGTTGATGGCTCCAGGGCATAGTGCCCGTGATACTTTTGAGATGCTGCACCGTCGAGGGGTTTCCATGGAGGCAAAGCCTTTTTCTATCGGTTTTCGGGTGGAACATCCCCAATCCCTGATTGATACCTGCCGTCTCGGTCTGAATGCTGGCAATCCATTGTTGGGAGCAGCAGATTACAAACTGGTGCATCATTGCAAGAATGGTCGAACTGTTTACAGTTTCTGTATGTGTCCCGGTGGCACGGTTGTTGCCGCTGCTTCCGAACCTGGACATCTGGTAACCAATGGCATGAGCCAGTATTCACGCAATGAGCGGAATGCCAATGCTGCAATTGTCGTGAACGTGAATCCTGATGATTTCAATGGAAAAAACAATCCGCTTGCAGGTATTGCTTTTCAGCGGGAACTGGAACAGAAAGCCTTTGTTCTAGGTGGTGGCAATTACAACGCGCCTTGCCAGTGTATTGGTGATTTCCTGAAAAATATACCATCGAAGAATCTGGGAAAAGTCACTCCTTCCTATGCGCCAGGTGTCACCCCTTGTAATCTCGCTGAGGCATTGCCAGATTTTGCTATTGAGGCATTACGTGAAGCTATCCCCGCTTTTGAAAAATCTATTCCTGGATTTTCAATGGCAGATGCTGTACTGACTGGCACAGAAACACGCACATCTTCCCCTGTCAGGATTGTGCGCAACCGTGAAAGTTTTGAAAGTATTTCCGTAAAAGGGCTATACCCCGCCGGTGAGGGCGCAGGCTATGCCGGTGGCATTCTTTCTTCTGCGATAGATGGTATTGAAGCTGCCCAAGCGATTGCACTATCCATCTCAACATCTTCGGAAAATATCAACTAGCAAGTGTAAAGCCGATAAACTCGCCGCTTATCTTATTGTCAACGTCTACGCCTCGTTTTTTCTTTTATAGCGCTTTTTCTCTCGATGCGCTTTACGGTCTTGGCCTTATCGGTATTTTTCCTGTCAGCTGTTTGTTCTTTTCTGGCATGCCTTGCATCACGTTTATCAGCCTTTATCTTCTGATGACGGGACTCTTTTGATTTTTTGGGGTCCGGTTCCCCGTCTTTTCCGTGATGATGCGCATCTTTTCTTGATTTATGATTCCTGCCAGCACTGCTACGACGGGAGGAATCTTCTTTATGGTGGTTTTCCGCTTTTCTGCTATGCTTGGTTTCCTGACGCTGCTTGGAGCTATTATTCCCGATAGTTTCTTTCGCAGCACCGCGATGACGTTTAGATGCCCGTTCTTGATGCCTTATGCTTTTATGCTGGCTCCGATTCTCATAGTGGGCTT
>JBJEXA010000231.1:0-6342 GCA_051885335.1 Oxalobacter sp.
GATCTGTATTCTTGATCAACAGACGGCTACTGACATCTTCAAGACGGTCTTGCATCTCGACAAGCTGCTTGAGTTTTGCAGGACCAGATGTTTCGAGGGCGATATCACTGTCGTTCCACGCACTTTCAGTCGCACATGAACTCAGCAGCACAGCCGCTGCTGTACAAACAGCAGCAGGGCATAAGATTCTGCGAAGGTTTTCTGTTAAGTTTTTAAGACGGTTGAACATGTCTTCTTTCCTGGATTATTGGTTTCCGGTGCTGCCGAAACCACCTTCCCCCCGTTCGGTTCCAGTGAATCCGTCAACAACATTGAACCCGACCTGCACAACCGGTACGATGACAAGCTGTGCCATACGCTCCATCGGATTCAGTATAAATTGGGCACTGCCGCGGTTCCAGACAGACACCATCAGCTGCCCCTGATAGTCGGAATCTATCAGTCCAACAAGATTTCCCAGCACAATGCCATGACGATGCCCCAACCCACTACGTGGCAAAATCATGGCGGCATAGCCTGGATCTTTGATATGGATGGCAATCCCTGTCGGTATCAGCTCTGTCTGCCCTGGCCGCAATTCAATGGGGCTGTCAATACATGCCCGCAGATCAAGCCCAGCACTGCCAGCAGTGGCATAAGCAGGCAGATATGCATGCATTTTCGGGTCGAGAACCTTGAGATCTATGGTTTTCATGAGGCCTTCTGCAACCGGGATGCCAACTGGTCAATCAGTTTGCGGGCAAGATTCTGCTTGGTATCGTATGGCAATTCCAATGCACCATGATCATCGAAAAGGACAAGTGTATTCTCATCCCTGCCAAAGGTCTCATGGCCAATATTGCCGACAAGTAATGGAATGCCTTTCTTACGGCGTTTTGCTTCTGCATATTCCCGCAGGTTTTCCGATTCAGCAGCGAACCCGACACAATACGGCGCATCCGGCAACCTGGCAACAGTTGCCAAGATATCAGGATTCTCAACAAATTCCAGGACTGGCGCGGTGTGTTCGGCCGTTTTCTTGATTTTCTGGGTGCTGACCTGCCTGACGCGCCAGTCAGCGACAGCCGCTACGGAGATGAAGACATCTTTGTCCTCAAGGTTTCCGGTCACTGCCTCAAGCATTTCATGGGCACTCATGACATTAATGCGTCTCACACCATAAGGTGTCTGCAATGCTGTCGGTCCTGAAACAAGGGTGACTTCTGCTCCAGCAAGCCATGCGGCACGGGCAATAGCATAACCCATCTTGCCTGAAGAACGGTTGGAAATGCCCCGGACCGGATCAATAGGCTCAAATGTCGGTCCCGCAGTAATCAGGAACCGGTGTCCTATCATAGTCTTGGGCTGCAAGGCGGCTATGACTTCTTCGATCAGTTCAGATGGTTCTAGCATACGGCCCTTCCCGATTTCGCCACATGCCTGGAAACCGGATGCCGGTCCCATAATGCCGATACCATCCTGTTGAAGCTGCTGGATATTGCGTTGTGTGGCTGGCTTTTCCCACATTTCGACATTCATTGCCGGCGCAACCAGTAATGGAACGCCTGATGGACGGGCCTGACACAATGTTGACAGCAGATCATCACAGATACCATTTGCCAGCTTGGCAATGAAATTGGCCGTACAGGGAGCAATGGCAATAACATCCACTTTCCGGGGTAAATCGATATGGGGCATGTTGTTTGGCTGACGGTTATCCCAGGAGCTGGTGAAAACGGGATTACCCGTCAATGCCTGCATGGTCAAAGGTGTCATGAACTGTTGCGCACTTTCTGTCATGGCAACATGTACAACCGCTCCTTCACGGATCATGGCACGGGCAAATTCAGCCGCCTTATAACAGGCAATGCCTCCTGTAAGTCCCAATAAAATGGTTTTTCCCGACAGTTCCATGTTGTCTCCCTGTATTGTTGTTCTCTTTTACCCTATCAGCTTTTCTTCCTGCGGAATTCCAAAATGACAAATATCAACGCACCGATGCAGACACCGCAGTCTGCAATATTGAATGTGGGATAATGCAATGTTCCCAGATGGAAATCCAGAAAATCCACGACATGACCGTATGCCAATCGGTCAATCACATTGCCAATGTCTCCGCCCAGAATCAGGGCAAGTGCAAAGCAGAAGACGCTGCTGTCACGGTGCTTGCGGATTTCATAAAGGATAAAAAGTGCCGCCAGGATACCGATAACCACAAAAAGCGTCCGTTGCCATCCAGACTGCGAAGCAAGAAAACTGAATGCCGATCCTTCGTTGTAAAGGAGATGCAGATTGAAAAAGGAGGTGATACGGATAGTATTCCCCAACTGCATCAGACTCAAGACCCAGTGTTTGGAAAGCTGGTCAAAAACGACAACCAGTGCAGCAACAACCAGCCACCAAATGGTGCTGATGCTGCTGTCCTGTGAAAAGACCCTTCTTTTTACCATAATATCACGCCCAAATTCCGGAGAGACATCTCGCTATCCTGTTCCTTTCCTGATATCCCTTAAACAAACCGGCGTTTTTCACCAAAACCAAACAGATTGGCTGCACAGCGTGGACAGATGAGCGGATGTGCTGGATCACTGCCAACATCATCACGGTAATGCCAACAGCGTTCGCATTTACGGTTGGCCGATGGCTTGACTGTAATGGCTTCTGCAGCTTCATCCGATACCTCGACAACATCAGCACGTGAAGTAATCATCAGGAACTTGAGGTCTTCCCCCAAACTACTGAGTACTCGGTATCTGTCACCAGATGCCCGGATTTCAATCTCTGCCTGAAGGGATGACCCGATCTGGCCTGCAATACGGACATCCTCAAGGTGCTTCATCACATCTGCACGGATTGCCTTGAGGGATTCATACTTGGCCAGCAGAGCATCACCATCTGCAATATCGGGTAGTTCATAAGCCGTCAATGTGAAGATGGTTTCATCACTTGCTGTAAATTCTTCAGGAGAGGCGAAAGCTTTCCACGCTTCCTCGGCCGTAAATGAAAGGATTGGTGCCATCAGACGCAGCAAAGCATGGGAGATATGCCAAAGGGCGGTCTGTGCGGAACGGCGTGCCTTGGATGATGCCCCTGATGTGTACAGACGGTCTTTCAGGATATCGAGATACAGGCTGCCCAATTCTTCGGAACAGTAGGTCTGCAGTTTGGCAACAACCGGATGGAACTCGAATTTCTCATAATGTGCCATGAGTTCTGCCTGCAAGGCTTTCATGGCAGCAATGGCATAACGGTCAATCTCAAGCAGTTCATTCAGTGCAATGCCATCTTTGGCAATATCAAAATCCGCTGTGTTGGATAACAGAAACCGCAGGGTGTTCCGGATACGCCGGTAGGATTCTGTCACACGTTTCAGGATTTCATCAGAAATACTCAGTTCCCCGGAGTAATCGGTTGCAGCAACCCACAGGCGCAGGATATCCGCTCCCAATGAATCAAAAACCTTTTGTGGAGCAATCACATTGCCCAATGACTTGGACATTTTCTTACCCTCGCCATCGACAACAAAGCCATGCGTCAGCAGCATCCTGTATGGTGGCTGCCTATCCAGCATACACCCTGTCAACAGGGAAGAATGGAACCAGCCACGATGCTGGTCAGAGCCTTCCAGATACAGGTCTGCAGGCCAATGCAGAATGTCTGCATGAGATGTCCGCAGGACTGTGAGGTGTGTTGCACCAGAATCGAACCAGACATCCAGTGTGTCACGGTTTTTCTCATACATGGCAGCCTCATCCCCCAGCAGTTCTGCCGGATCAAGGCGCTGCCATGCCTCAATTCCCTCTTTTTCAACACGAACAGCAACCGCTTCCAACAATTCTGGCGTGCGTGGATGCAGTTCGCCGGTTTCCTTATGGACAAAGAATGCCATCGGAACCCCCCATTGACGCTGGCGGGAAAGTGTCCAATCAGGACGGTTGGCAATCATGGCATTCAGACGCGCACGTCCCCAGTCCGGAAAGAAACGGGTCTGTGCGACACCTTTGAGTGCTGCTTCACGTAATGTCAGCCCACCCGCCCGTGGCTTGATGTCCATTCCGGCAAACCATTGGGAGGTTGCACGATAGACAATCGGGGTCTTATGACGCCAGCAATGCATGTAGCTATGGGTCATCATGTTGAGATTGAACAGGGTGCCGACCTGCTTCATGGTTTCACAGATATCCTTGCCTGCCTCCCAGATCATCTTGCCACCGAACAGTGGCAGGGTTGAGGCATAATGACCATCACCCATGACAGGATTGAGGATATCGTCATCGGACATACCGTAAGCTTTGCAGGACAGGAAGTCATCAACCCCATATGCCGGTGCAGAATGGACAATGCCAGTACCAGCATCCAAGGTGACATATTCTGCCATATAGACAGGCGCTGTCCGTTTGAAACCTTCATGCGCTTCAGACAGGGGATGCCAGAACCGGATGCCCTCAAGGTTCTTGCCAGCTGTGGTGGCAATGATTTTCCAATTTTCCAGACCATAGCGCGCCTGCAGCAGTGTTTTTCCTGCTTCTTTGGCGGCCAACTCAGCACGCTCTTTTGCAACAATGAGCAGTCCTTTCTCAGTCTCGACCAATGCATAGGTGAATTCCGGATGCAGGTTCAGTGCCTGGTTTGCCGGAATGGTCCACGGTGTGGTGGTCCAGATGATGATATAGCCTCTTTCTGATGGCAGTTTATCCAGTTCAAAAGCCTTGGCGATTTTTTCTGGTTCAGCGAAAGGAAAACCGACATCAATTTCTGGATCACGACGGTCCTGGTATTCGACCTCGGCTTCTGCCAACGCAGAACGGCAGTCAAAACACCAATTGACTGGTTTCAGTCCACGGAAAACATAGCCGTTCTCAAGCAATCTGGCAAGCGCACGGATTTCTGCAGCCTCGTTCTGGTGGTTCATGGTCAGATAAGGGTTGTCCCAATCTGCCAGCACCCCCAAGCGGATGAAGTCTTTTTTCTGACGTTCAACCTGTTCACTGGCATAAACACGGGCCTTCGCCTGCACCTCCAGTGCCGGCAGTCCTTTACCAAACTGTTTCTCAATCTGGATCTCAATCGGCATGCCATGACAGTCCCAACCAGGGACATAAGGCGCATCAAAACCTGCCAGTCCTTTGGATTTGAGCACGATATCTTTCAGGATTTTATTGACAGCGTGACCGATATGGATATCCCCATTGGCATATGGTGGTCCATCATGCAGGATGAACTGCGGACGTCCTTTGGCAGCCTTCCGAATACGATGGTAGATTTTCTTTTCCTGCCAATCCTTGACCCATTCCGGTTCCCGTTTCGCCAGATTCCCGCGCATCGGGAAAGGCGTATCCGGCATGTTGACTGCATATTCAGGAGGTAATTTCACCTTTTCCTGCTTTTTTTTCTTGCCTGTCTGGTCAGCTGGTTTATTCGCCATTTTTAATTACGCTCAGATTGAATGTTAAACAAAAGATTTTACCCGTTCTTCGGCCTCTGCTGTTGAATCTGCAGATAACTTCACCTTATTTCAGTCCACTGAAATACTGCTCTGCCATTTCAATATCCTGTTGGATTGCTGTTTTCAATGCAGCCAAGTTAGGAAATTTCCGGTTATCCCGCAGTTTCTTCAAAAACTCAACCCTGATCAATGCGCCATAAATATCGCCCGAGAAACCAAGCAGATGGGTTTCCAGTACTGTCCGGCCATTTTCCATGACTGTCGGACGGTTACCAACCATTGACACAGCCGGAACAGAATCAGCAGATATCCCATATACACGGGTGATGAATACCCCGGACAGGGCTGAGTGATACCGATCCATTGACAGGTTGGCCGTTGGGAAGCCCAGTTCGCGTCCCAACCTGTCGCCCTGCACGACATGCCCTGAAAACCTGTAAGGACGGCCAAGCAGCTGTGCCACCCTGTCAAACTGTCCTGATGCCAATGCCTGCCTGACACCAGATGAGGAGATGCGGTCTGCGCCATCCATCACTGTTGGCATGACCACTACCTCAAAATGCCGCTGTTTTCCCGCCTCAGCCAGCTGGTCTGTCGTCCCCTTCCTGCCTTTGCCAAAACGGAAATTCTCTCCAACTATTATCCAACGGACATTAAGTACACCGACAAGCACCTTTTCAATGAATTCTGATGCTGTCAGTGCCGCTAAAGCCGTATCAAACCGCGCAAGACAGACCTGTTCAACCCCTGCTTCCGCCAATGCCTGCATCTTGTCTCGGAAAGGCGTAATGGTAATCGGTATATCTGTTTGCATGCCCTCTTTCCTGGCAAAAAACTGCCGGGGATGCGGACTGAATGTCAGCACGGTGGGCAATACACCCAGACGGTCCGCCGCAATTTTCATCTGCTGAAGCAGG
>JBJEXA010000232.1:0-6330 GCA_051885335.1 Oxalobacter sp.
AGCACCGATCAGTCTATATCATTGAACGTCTCGCCGCTTATTTCAGCAAGACTTGGGATGTCGTCATCCGTCATCGGGAACTTCCCTCAGAATAAACTTCCCTGGCTTCCTGTCGATTCAATCAGCTTCCGCACAGGGGTAGGCAGTCCCAGTGCCAAGGCTTCCTCCTTCCTGCACCATATCCGGTTTTCAGTAGGCAAGGTTACTGGGAGCTCTGTTTTCACGATGCAGGGAGTGATGTTAAGCCTGAAATGGGTGAAGGTATGAATGAATGGCCTGAGAAGAATGCAGGTGTTGACAGCACCGAAAGTCCTGGCATACCGCCAGACAGTATCCTCAACAGATTCTCCTTCAGTTATCGAGCATTCTGGCAGAGAATAAAGGCCTCCCCAGATACCCTTATCGGGCCGTTTCTCCAGCAGGATCTGGCCGTCCGATATGATAATCAGCATGATAGTTTCCCTGACAGGCAGAGGTTTCTTTGCTTTTTTAACGGGTAGTTCCGCAATCCGGTTTTCCTGCCTGGCCTTGCAGGTGTTCCCGAAAGGACAGAGGGGACACTGCGGATTTGAACGGGTACAGACTGTTGCGCCAAGATCCATAAGTCCCTGCGTATAGCTTTCAATCTTGGTATCTGGCAAAAGGGTTTCTGCAAAATGCCAGAGACGGTTCTTGCCAGCAGTGTCAGCAATGGAATCTGTGAGGGCGAAAACCCGGGAAAGGACCCGGACAACATTCCCATCCATGATGGCGGCTTTGTCACCTGCAGAAAAGACAGCGATAGCGGCTGCAGTGGAACGCCCGATGCCCGGCAACGTTTCCAAGATGTTCTGTTTTGTTGGGAAAAAACCACAGTATTCAGACACAATCGTTTGGGCACACCGGTGCAGATTCCGTGCCCTTGAATAATAACCAAGGCCACTCCAGTATTTTAGAACCTCATCCAATTCAGCTTCTGCCAGTTCTGAGATGGTCGGAAAACGGTCGAGGAAACGCTGGTAATAAGGGATGACAGTCGCAACCTGTGTCTGCTGGAGCATGATTTCCGAGAGCCAGATACGGTAGGCATCACGGGTATTCTGCCATGGCAGGTCATGACGCCCATACTGTTCCTGCCAGGCAGTTAATGTCTGAGCAAATTCCTGCAAAAGGCTTGTCGGTACCATTTCCTTGGGTTTTCGAATCTTTCTTAAGAAAAAACTTGTGTGATCGTATTGTGCATCAATTTGATTTGATTATGAAATTGTTGGACAAAATGCCCAAGTTCTGCCAGACTTTGAGATAGCTGGTAATTTCCCCAGAGAGGCTTGATTTCAAGAGAAAAAGTCCAATCTAGAGGAAACCAGCTACTTTACTGAATCAGGTGATGAAATGACTCCTACTATTATTACGAAAGGAATCAAGGCCGGGGAGGCCATGCAGGACTACGTAATGGAGAAACTGAAAGGACTGCTTTCCTATTCTCAGGACGGCATCCGCTCCATTACCGTACGGCTGTCAGACACCAACAGGATCAAGAAAGGTTTGAAAAAACGCTGTCTTATCCAGTTGGAGCTGCCAGGGTTGCCATCAATTGTCGTAACCAAGTTCGCTTCAGACGTCCAAGGTGCCATTGACAGCGCGATGCATCATGCATCGGGTCTATTGAACAAGACTCTCTCCAAGGTCAAAGATATTCCGCATACCTCTTTACCTTTGTACTTCAATAAACCTTGGCTGTTAGCGGTCTGATCCCCGCTTCAGGCTCACCTGCCAGGAAATCCTGGCAAAAAAGGAAAGGGAACCCAGGTTCCCTTTCTGCTTTTCTGAATCCTGCTTTTTCCCCTGTTGTCTAGGCGGTCCCTTCCCGGGCAAAGATACTATGGCTGATGCCAGAGCGGGTCTGGCCACCGTTTCAATTTTTAACAGGATTGTCCGGCGCATGGTATAGAATGCCTGACATATTCTGGCAGGTGCTTTCGGTTCCTGTCAGCTGTTTACCTATGGACAATTTTCCATCAACAATCCATGAATACCGGTATTTTTCGTTTCTGCCGTCTGGCTGTACCTGCACTTGCCGGAAGTCTTCTGCTGTCTGGTTGCGCAGGATCCAGCACATCATTGTTCCAGCCGAAAGAAAAAGAGGTTCAGGTGCCTTATTTCTTGGCACAGCAGCCCCGTGCCTGTGTTGACAAAGTCGGGATAAAAGGGCGTTTCTCGATTTATTACAAGATTGATGACCGTGAAGAAGGCGTGCATGGCAGCTTTGAATGGGAGCAGACACCAGAGCTGACATCCATCACTCTGCTGTCCCCTTTGGGGCAGGTTGCGGCAACCATAGATATCATGCCGCAGCTCGCCACCTTCACGGTACCGGGCAAGCCACCGAAATCTGCAGCCAATGCAGAAAAACTCATCAAGTCCCAGTTGGGATGGACTTTGCCGGTCAATGGGATGAAAGACTGGCTGCAGGGATGTGCGGTTGATGCGCAGGGAAAGCCATTTATTGCTTCTCCAGAAAAGAAATCGGTCATTACCAAGGATAAATGGCAGATTGACTATGTTTCCTGGATTGAAGGACCGACAATGCCATTGCCGAAACGCATCAACCTGACCAAGGGCAAGGATTCAACAGACCTTGACCTCAACATGAAACTGGTGATTGACGGATGGCAATTCTGACAGTCCAGAATGGCAGGCTTTCATGCCGTGATTGCCCTGCACCTGCCAAACTGAACCTGTTCCTGCATGTGGTTGGCCGTCGTTCAGATGGGTATCATCTGCTGGAATCTGTCTTCCAGCTGATTGACTTCTGCGACCTGCTGCATTTCACCTGTCGGGAAGATGGGGAAATCAGACGTCCGACACCGCTTGAAGGTATTCCTGAAACAGCTGACCTGACTGTCCGGGCAGCACAGTCATTGAAAAAAGCGTCTTGGGAACGAAAAGAATTATCGGTGCCGGGCGTGGACATCGAAATTGAAAAACGGATTCCTTCAGGAGGTGGTCTGGGCGGAGGATCTTCCGATGCAGCGACAACCCTCCTGACCCTGAACCGGTTATGGGGATGCGGATTCTCAATGGAAGAACTGATAGGATTAGGTGTTGGACTGGGCGCTGACATTCCGTTTTTCCTGTTCCAGCAGAATGCCTTTGTTGAAGGAATTGGGGAAAAGCTGACACCGGTTCAGACACCTGACGGTTGGTTTGTTGTGATTAAACCACCCGTTTACGTTCCAACAGGACTGATATTCCAGTCCAGTGAATTGACAAGAAACACAGAACCCATCACAATGAAAAGCTATCCAGATTTCTGCAATTCTTATATTCAGGTAGGCAGGAATGATCTGCAGGCTGTAGCATCTTCGCTTTTTCCTGAAATACGGAATGCGTTGGATGATTTGGGGCAGTATGGAAATGCCAGAATGACAGGATCAGGTGCCTGTGTATTTGCCTGTTTCGATACAGAAAATGAGGCAGATAGCGTTGCAGGAGCATTGTCAGACCGATGGGATGTCATGGTTGTCCGTTCCCTTCAACGCCATCCTTTTGAGTATCCAGGTCAGGTTTAAGGCGGGATAGGAGTCCAAGACGGTTCCCGGTCAGAGGGACTGATTCGGCTACAGGGGTATCGCCAAGTGGTAAGGCATCGGGTTTTGATCCCGACATGCGGAGGTTCGAATCCTCCTACCCCTGCCATTTTCCATGCAGGTCAACGGGATGACGGACTTTAACAGGATGATGGCAGAATCATGTCGGACAGAGAATTTATGATTTTTTCCGGAAATGCCAATCCGGAACTGGCTGGAAAAGTCGCAGCCAGACTCGGTTTGCCGCTTGGCAAGGCGCTGGTCACCAAATTTTCGGACGGTGAGGTCCGTGTCGAAATCAACGAAAGGGTCCGCGGCAAGGATATTTTCATCATCCAGTCCACCTGTGCACCGACCAACGACAACCTGATGGAAATCGTGCTGATGGCAGATGCCTTGAAACGGGCTTCCGCAGAACGCATCACCGCCTGCATTCCTTATTTTGGTTATGCCCGGCAGGACCGTCGCCCGCGTTCCACCCGTGTTGCGATTTCAGCCCGTGTGGTTGCGAACATGCTGGAAAGCATTGGAATCAGTCGGGTCATCATCATGGATGTCCATGCAGCGCAGATTCAGGGATTCTTTGATATTCCTGTCGATAACATCTATGCATCGCCGATCCTGTTGAAAGATATTGTGGAAAGGCATTACAAAAACCTGATTGTCGTCTCACCGGATATCGGCGGTGTTGTCCGCGCCCGGGCATTGGCAGAGCATCTGGGGTGTGAATTGTCCATCATCGACAAACGCCGTCCAAGACCCAATGAGTCAGAAGTCATGAACCTGATTGGCAGTGTTGAAGGCAAGAACTGCATCATCATGGACGACATTGTTGATACAGCGGGTACCCTGACCAAAGCTGCTGAAGCCTTGAAGGAACGTGGTGCAAAAACCGTTGCCGCCTATTGCACCCATCCGGTCTTGTCAGGACCGGCTGTTAAACGTATCATGGCGTCCTCCTTGGATGAACTGGTTGTCACCGATACGATTCCATTGTCAGAAAGTGCCAGGAAATGCGGTAAAATCCGCCAGCTTTCCTGTGATGCCGTCTTGGCAGAAACCCTGCGTCGGGTCAGTTCTGGTGAATCCGTTATGTCCCTGTTCGATGAACTGGACAACAAATTCTGAGCAACTGTTTTTCGGGATCTCTGGTCGCGGAGATCCTTCAACAAAGAGGGAAACCTCGTTTTTTATATTTAATTGGAGTTATCAATGAAAGTCGTAGCATCCGCTAGAGCAGAAGTAGGGACCGGAGCGAGCCGCCGCCTGCGTGCTGCTGGCAAAGCACCTGGTATCGTTTATGGTGGCAATGCCGAACCAGTTAACATTACCCTGGACCATAATGAACTGTTCTATGCACTGAAGAAAGAAGAATTCCATTCTTCCATTCTGGATCTTGAAATTGATGGCAAGGTCGAAAAAGTCCTGTTGCGTGATTTCCAGCCTCATGCCTATAAACCGCTGATTCTGCATGTTGACTTCCAGCGTGTCGATCCTAACCAGGTCATTTCTGTCAAAGTTCCTCTGCATTTCATCAACGAAGAAGCCTCCCCTGCCGCCAAGGCCGGTGGCCTGCGTCGTGCAGCATCAGAACTGGAAATCTCCTGCCTGCCTGCAGATCTGCCAGCATTCATTGAAGTTGACCTGTCTGGCATCGCTATTGGTCAGTCCATTCATCTGAAAGACCTGAAACTGCCAGCAGGTGTCAAGACCGTTTCCCACGATGCTTCCCTGGCAATCGTTACAACTGAAGAAGTTGCTGCACCTGTAGAAGAAGCCGAAGGTGAAGCAGCAGCACCTGCAGAAGCCTGATTGAAATAATTTCAGGAAACAGTGTCTGTCTGCTTGGCAGACACTGCTTTTTTGGATATAATTGCAATTTCCCGATGTAGGGGAGTCGCCAAGTTGGTTAAGGCACCGGATTCTGATTCCGGCATTCGAGGGTTCGAATCCTTCCTCCCCTGCCATCCAGACATCAAATACCGCCAGCAGGCGGTATTTTTTTGCTTAAAATCAGGTAATTATGGGGCTCTCCAGGGGCTACACCAAATAAGGGGCAGGGGTACCAATACCAATGGTTGATTATAAAAAGCAGTGCCATATTAACCACTTAACGCCCTGACCCTATCCCTGCCAGGGGCAACTTCGAAAACCCTGTAATGCCCGGGGTCACAGAAAGTGGGGGCAAAGCGTTCAATTTTTCTCATGGGAATTGGCCTGATTCCTTATTGATAAATCCAGTTTCCGTTAATTTATAATGGTATTTTCAATCTAGCGGATCCTGCTATGAGCCTTCAAGCAAACATCAATGAAAAAGCCTCTCTCATCTGGGCAATCGCCGACAAACTGACAGGGGTCTTCAAACCTCATGAATACGGTGAAGTCATCCTGCCGTTGACAGTCATCCGGCGTTTCGACTGCATCCTAAGTGACACCAAAGACAAAGTGCTTGAAGCCGTCAGGACAAACAAGAACATCCCGATGCTCCATTGGGTACTCCAAGATGTGTCTGGCCATCCGTTCTACAACACCAGCCAGTACACGTTTGAGAAACTGGTTGCCGATCCAGACAACATCGAAGCCAACTTCCATGACTACCTCAATGGCTTCTCTGCCAACGTGCGTGAAATCATCGAGAACTTCCGCTTTGATGACTGGATTGACATGATGGTGAAAGGTGACATCCTTTACATCGTCCTGAAAGAATTCACCTCTGCCCGGGCAGACCTGCACCCTGACACCATCTCAAACCTCGAAATGG
>JBJEXA010000233.1:0-6270 GCA_051885335.1 Oxalobacter sp.
TGTGATTAACCGGGTCTCATGAATGTCCATCCCCCGTTAATGGGGTAGAGCCAAAATACCGCTCTTTTGGCGGTATTTGGTGTTCAGTTGGTGGAGGCGGCGGGAGTTGAACCCGCGTCCAGAAGCCCTCGACAGACAGTTCTACATACTTAGCCTCGTCTTTTGATTTAACCTGAACGATGCGGACGGACACGCCCCGCTCAGGCGGTCTGCCTCAATTTAACTTTCAGTCCGGCAGCGCAACTGAAAGCGGTTTCCTGTGATATGACCCTACGTGCCTTGCGGCCTGACCCAGGAACAAGTCAGCGTAGGGCTAGCTGATCAAGCAGCCAGTGCGTAACGTTTGTCGTTAGCAGTTATTTTTTTCTGGATGGATTTACGAGGGAAACCAGTCCTCGGTATGCCCTGTTCTGCTTTGCAACCCCTGTCGAATCCATAATCGCCCCCATTGGTGATTTAAGATGAACAGAAATCTTGAAGCAATTTATAATTATAGGCTTTATTGATTTTTTCAAGTATCTGCCAGTCATTTTTCTGTTGAAAACTGTGGTTTTTTGGCTGACAGGCAACATTGACTTTGTATTGAGACCATGACTGATCCTGCTTCTGCCGATAATACCATAACGGAATCCCAAGACAACCTGACCAAACGGATTGCCCGTGAGGTTGCCCGCCGACGGACTTTCGGCATCATCTCCCACCCGGATGCGGGCAAGACGACCCTGACTGAAAAACTGCTGTTGTTTTCTGGTGCCATCCAACTGGCAGGGACCGTGAAGGCAAGGAAAAGCAGCCGCCATGCGACATCTGACTGGATGGATATTGAGAAGCAGCGTGGTATCTCAGTTGCCAGCTCGGTGATGCAGTTTGAATACCGTGACCATGTCATCAACCTGCTCGATACGCCTGGGCACCAGGACTTTTCTGAAGACACTTACCGGGTGCTGACAGCGGTGGATACCGCCTTAATGGTGATTGATGCAGCCAATGGTGTGGAAGCCCAGACCATCAAGCTGCTGGAAGTTTGCCGGATGCGGAATACACCAATCCTGACCTTCATGAACAAGCTGGACCGTGAAACGAAAGATCCGCTGGAACTGCTGGATGAAGTGGAAACCGTGCTGAAAATCCGCTGTGCGCCCATTACTTGGCCAATCGGCATGGGCAAGAACTTCCGGGGGGTCTATCATCTGCTGAATGATGAAGTCATGCTGTTTGCCGCTGGCAATGAAAAGGCAGATCAGTCTTTTGAAGTCATTAAAGGGATTGACAATCCCCGTCTGACTGAAATGTTCCCGATTGAGATGGAACAGCTGCAGATGGAGGTTGAGCTGGTCAAGGGCGCATCGAATCCTTGGAATCAGGATGAGTTCCTGGCAGGCACTTTGACCCCGGTATTCTTCGGTTCTGCCATCAATAATTTTGGAGTACGGGAAATCCTGAATGCATTGCTGGATTGGGCGCAGTCACCACTGGGACGCGATGCAACCGTTCGGGATGTGAAACCGGATGAAAAGGCTTTCTCCGGTTTTGTGTTCAAAATCCAGGCAAACATGGATCCTGCACACCGTGACCGGATTGCTTTCCTGCGTGTCTGTTCCGGACGTTTTGAACGGGGTATGAAACTGAAACACCTGCGCTTGAACCGTGATGTAAAGGTTTCCAGTGTGGTGACTTTCATGGCATCCAACCGTGAACAGGTGGAAGAAGCCTATGCCGGTGACATCATCGGCCTGCCAAATCACGGCAACATGCAGATTGGTGACAGTTTTTCAGAAGGAGAACTCTTGCAGTTCACCGGAATTCCTTATTTTGCGCCGGAAATCTTCCGCAGTGTCCGTATCCGCAACCCCTTGAAAGTGAAACAGCTGCATAAAGGATTGCAGCAGTTGGGCGAGGAAGGAGCTGTCCAGGTCTTCAAACCCGTATTGGGCAGTGATTTGATACTGGGGGCTGTCGGTATGCTGCAGTTTGAAGTGGTTGCCAGCCGTCTGATGAATGAATATGGGGTTGATGCAGTCTTTGAAGGAACTTCCATCAGTACCGCCCGTTGGGTAGCGGCGGATGATCCGAAAATGCTGAATGAGTTTGAAAAAGCGCTTGCCCATAATGTTGCCTATGATGCGGCAGGCAATATGACTTACCTGGCGTCTTCCAATGTGAACCTGCGCCTGACACAGGAACGTTGGCCGGATGTCCAGTTCTTTGCAACCCGTGAGCACGCTGCTCATCTCAATGAATGACCTATCGCCTTAGATAACAAAGCGGCCCATCCCTTACAGATCGACCGCTTTTTCATAACTGGGCAAACTCAGGATTCCCAAATGGCACTGATGGCTGAAACCGCTGCCAATCCTGCGGTTTCTGTCCGCAGGATACGGTTTCCCATGGATAAGAAAACAGTTCCGGCAGCAACTGCCTGTGCTTCTTCTGTCTGAGAAAAACCGCCTTCTGGACCAATCAGTATGGTGATGTCCTGAGGTCGCTGTTGTTTCGCCCATGCTGATAATGTCAGGGAAGCCCTTGGACTGAACATGATGCAGGTAGATGTCCTGTTGGCCCGGATAACCTGTTCCAGCTGCTGTGGCAGCAGGATATCTGGCAGCGTGTTGCGGCCACATTGCTCGGCAGCGGCAACGGCAACCGACCGCCAGCGGTCCAACCGTTTCTCAACCCGATCGCCCTGCAGTCGCCCAACAGAACGTTCTGCTGCTATGGGTTGGATGGTAGATACGCCCAACTCAACGGCTTTCTCAATGATCCAATCCATCTTACCTGCTTCAGGCAATCCTTGGGCAAGGGTTATACGATAGGGAAGTTCTCTTTCAATGGCATGATGGGCAACAATCTTTACCAAAGTCCTGCTCTTATTGACAGATAGCAGTTCCGCTTCATATTCTCCGCCTTTGCCATTGAACAGCGTCACCTTACTGCCGATTGTGAGCCGAAGCACCATCAAATGTCTTGCAACGGTTTGAGGCAGGTTGGCTTCCTTTCCAACAAGCAGGTCGGTATCACAGAAAAAGCGTGGCATAAAAGTTCTATCCAATCTTGATTCAGGTCATCCGAGCAGGCTGTCCAATATCACTGACCAGCGCTCTCTGGTAGAATGCTAGATTAAATCCTTTCTGGCGTAATTCAAACCATTTTTTCTATGGCAGTCATGAACAAGACGTTACCTGTAACTAAAATGGCTGGCGCCATCCGTGCGCTGGCAATGGATGCAATTCAAAAATCCAATTCCGGTCATCCAGGCATGCCGATGGGTATGGCTGATATTGCTGTGGCTCTCTGGGCAGGACACTATCGGCACAATCCTGCCAATCCCCAATGGTTCAACCGTGACCGTTTTATCCTATCCAATGGCCACGGTTCGATGTTGCATTATGCACTGCTGCATCTAACAGGCTATGACGTTTCCATTGAAGATCTGAAACAGTTCCGCCAGTTCGGTTCCAAGACACCAGGACACCCTGAAGTCCATGTAACACCAGGTATTGATACAACAACTGGTCCATTAGGCCAAGGCATTACCAATGCTGTCGGAATGGCGCTTGCCGAAAAGCTGCTCGCGCAGGAATTCAACCGCCCTGGTTTTGACCTGGTTGACCATTACACTTATGTGTTTATGGGCGATGGCTGCATGATGGAAGGCATTTCCCATGAAGCCTGCTCGCTGGCCGGCACATGGAAACTGAACAAACTCATTGCCCTTTACGATGACAACGGCATTTCCATTGATGGTGATGTTTCCGGCTGGCTGACTGATGATACCCAGAAACGCTTTGAATCTTATGGCTGGAACGTCATCCCTGCTATTGATGGCCACGATATTGCGGCAGTGGACAAGGCCATCAAAACCGCAAAACAGTCTGAAAAACCAACCCTGATCATCTGCAAGACTGTTATCGGCAAAGGTTCTCCCAACAAGGCTGGTCTGAACAAGGTTCATGGCGCGCCATTGGGCGATGAGGAAATCGCCGCAACCCGGAAAGCAATTAACTGGGATGCCCCACCCTTCATCATTCCACAAGATGTTTATGACGCATGGGATGCGAAAGCAAGTGGTGTAGAACAGGAAAACGCCTGGAAAACCCTGTTGGCAGGTTATGCGGAACAATATCCTGCCGAAGCCGCAGAATTCTCCCGCCGCATAGCAGGTATCCTGCCGGAAAAACTGGATGAGACCATCAATACCTTTGTTGCTGACTGCCTGTCGAAAAAAGAAACCATCGCTACCCGGAAAGCCAGCCAGAACGCCATCCAGGCACTGGCATCCGTCCTGCCAGAATTCCTGGGCGGTTCCGCTGACCTGACAGGTTCCAACCTTACCAACTGGCAAGGATGTGTTCCGGTCCGTGAAGGCAGACTTGGCAATTACATCAGTTACGGTGTCCGGGAATTTGGCATGGCTGCCATTATGAACGGTATCGCCCTGCATGGCGGTTACCTGCCATTTGGTGGGACATTCCTGACATTCTCTGATTACTGCCGCAATGCCATCCGGATGTCCTCCCTGATGCAGACAGGTACCATCTATGTTTTCACCCATGATTCTATCGGGGTCGGTGAAGATGGACCAACCCACCAGCCGGTTGAACATGTTTCCAGTCTGCGGCTGATTCCTGGTCTGAACGTCTGGCGGCCTTGTGATACGGTTGAAACTGCTGTGGCATGGGGAGATGCCGTCAAAGACCGCAAAACACCCAGCGTGCTGGCATTGACCCGTCAGGGATTGCCCTGTTTCGACCGCTCCCCAGAACAGATTGCCGGTATCCGGAGAGGCGGTTATGTACTGAAAGATGCACCAGACGCCAAAGTTATCCTGATTGCAACAGGTTCCGAGGTTTCCCTCGCCATGCAGGCAGCGGATGCGCTGGCAGATAAAGGTATTGCTGCCCGCGTGGTTTCCATGCCGTCCACCAGCCTTTTCGACCGCCAGGACGATGCCTACCGCGAAAGCGTCCTGCCAAAAGGCCTGCCCCGTGTTGCCATTGAAGCAGGCTCCGTGGATTACTGGTACAAATATGTGGGATTGAATGGCGCAGTCATCGGCATGACGACTTTTGGTGAATCTGCTCCTGCTGGCAGGCTGTTCCAGCACTTTGGATTCACTGTGGACAATGTTGTCGCCAAGGTGGCATCTGTATTGGATAAGTAAACCCTGTGCGGCCAACCCCTGACAGAAAATTCCGCACAACTGACAGCAACTGACGATTTTTTAGAACAACGGGAGAAAACCCTATGACAATCCGTGTAGCAATCAATGGTTTCGGCCGTATCGGCCGCAATGTCCTCCGTGCCCACTACGAGTATGGCAAGAAAAACGATGTTGAAATCGTTGCCATCAATGACTTGGGTTCCTTGGATATCTTGGCACATCTGACGAAATATGACACTGTCCATGGCAAATTCGCTACTGAGGTCGCCATTGATGGTGATGCTCTTGTTGTCAATGGTGACCGTATCAAAGTAACCAGCATCCGCAATCCTGAAGAACTGCCATGGAAAGACCTGAATATTGATGTTGTCATGGAGTGCACCGGCATTTTCACTTCCAAGGCAGCAGCTTCTGCCCATCTGAAAGCTGGTGCCAAGAAAGTCCTGATCTCTGCACCTGGTGGCAAGGATGTCGATGCAACCGTTGTTTATGGTGTCAACCAGAATGTATTGAAAGCATCTGATACCGTGGTTTCCAATGCATCCTGTACTACCAACTGCCTGGCTCCTGTTGCTTGGGCATTGAATGAAAAACTGGGTATCGTCAAAGGGCTGATGACCACTGTCCATTCCTACACCAATGACCAGCGCCTGACGGATGTCGCCCACCGCGATCCACGCCGTGCCCGCGCCGCTGCACTGAACATCATCCCGACCCGTACCGGAGCCGCCGCTGCCGTTGGGTTGGTCCTGCCGGAACTGGTTGGTAAATTCGATGGCTTTGCCATGCGTGTACCAACAGCAAACGTTTCCGTTGTTGACCTGACTTTCACCGCAGCGCGGGACACCACCGTTGAAGAAGTCAATGCCATTATCAAGGAGGCTGCTGACGGTAAGCTCAAGGGAATCCTTGGCTACAACGTAGAACCATTGGTCTCCACAGACTTCAATCATGATCCACATTCCAGTATCTTTGATGCAACCCAGACCCGTATTGTTGGCGGCAATCTCGTCAAGATCCTGTCCTGGTACGACAATGAATGGGGCTTCTCCTGCCGCATGCTGGACAATGCTGAAGCTATGATGAACGCGAAATAATCCTTTCGGATT
>JBJEXA010000234.1:0-6268 GCA_051885335.1 Oxalobacter sp.
GTTTGAAGTATTCTGGATGGCTTTGGAAAAAGGATTTGTAGAGAGCCGAAGACGTCAGAAGATTGATGGTTCAGTTATTTTTGCCGGAATGCAGGATTTCAGGGGATTGCCATTCAAGGTGATTGCAATGATTGGCATGGATGACGGACCGGTTTTCCCCGGGGTGAACCGGACTGAGGAGTTTGATCTGACGCAGCCGTCCGAAGGCATGAATGATGATGAGAAAAGCTTGGTCCGCCGGAAGGGAGACCGGGATTCACGTGAAGATAACCGGAATGTGTTTCTTGATCTGTTGCTGGCAGCTCAAGATAAGTTGCTGATTACCTATGATGCCGGTGCTGACCCTGATTCTGATAAATCATTGAATCCTTCCATTGTGGTGCAGGATCTGCAATTCTGGCTTGATGAATCAGGGCTTGATCTAAAGAAAATCACAGATGTCATCCCATTGACCCGTTATTCATCCCGTAATCTCTGGCGGAGTGGGGAGAAGGATACTGTCCGTTATTTCAGGACTTGTGACAGACAGGTCAAACAGGCGGTTGAAGCTGATGGGAAAATATCTGAAGAAAGTTTTTCAGAAGGTTCAAAACCGCTTGATACCCTATTTTTTTCAACATCATTGGAAGAATGTACCCTGCCTTTTTCCACGCTGGCTGATATTTGGTGCCGACCGGATACGGTTATCAGGAAAGCAGTCGGGATGGCGGATATTGAACGGCTTGAGACAGACAGAACACCACAGATACAGATGCCAGAAGACAGGTTTTTCAGATCATTGCTGGAAAAACGGATATTGGATCGTTTAAGAAAAGAAGAATCATTAAGTTTTCTGGTGAATGATCCCCGGATGGGGTGTCAGGATATCCGTCAGGATCTGCTTGAGCCGATTGAAGAAACGATGCGGCATGTCAATGACCTGCTGCAGTCCCTGGATGGTGATGGTGTTTCGGTGGGCATTCCTTCTGCTGTCCAGATTCAGGTGGATGGTATTGATATTCGGATTCCTGTGCCTGAAGTGGAACATTGCTGTGGTGGGGAATATGGTCAGGAAGGGTATCTGCAAGTGGTGGCAAGTTCCAGGGAAAGGACAACAGCTTGGTTGCTGCATCTGTTGCTGAGTGCTTCTGAAAAACCTCTGCCGATGTATATCATAAGTTGGTCAAAGGATACGTCGGAGATCCAGCGGTTGCCCATACTTCCTTCCATGGAAGCCCGGCAGGTGCTTGCCACAATCTGTCAGTTGGTCAAGAAGGTCATGTATGACAAGGCGGTTTTCCCAAACCATTATGCCAGCAGCGGGTTTGCTGGTGGGATGGAGAGCCCCCGTTTCAATCCGTTCTGGCGGCATGATGAGGCATGGCAGGATGAGCAGAATAAACGGAAATCAGAGGCTGACCGTATGTTGGAAGAGCTGATGATGGCGGAGGTATTGGCCAAGCGTCCTGAAGACGATTCTGAAAAGAAAAAACAAAGGAAGAGCCGGAAGGACAAACTGATGGTTTCTGAATTGTGCGGCAAGCTCTGTCAGCAGATACAGGCCTTGATGGAAACCCGTATAGGTCAGGAGAATATCAATGCCGCAGTACAGTAAAGACAACAGATTTGATCTGATCAATGAGGAACTTGTCAGAAACAGGGCGATGTTGATTGAGGCAAGTGCCGGGACAGGTAAGACGTATTCGCTGGAACGGTTGGTTGCCCGCTTGATTGTTGAGGAAAATGTACCGATCCAGTCGCTGTTGATCATGACGTTCACCCGGGCAGCAACGGCTGAATTGTCTTTCCGTATCCGGAAAATTCTGATGGTTTTCAGGCATGATCTGAATCAGATGACGTTCCCAGACCTTGTTTCCCCTGATGACAGTCGGTTGATGGAAATTGACAAGGATGAAGTCAACAGGAAACTACTGGTGAAATGGTTGAATGGACAAAGGCCAGTACCTCGACAGACATGTATTGATCGCTTGTCAGATGCTTTGAACCATTTTGACGATGCGGCGGTTTTCACTATCCATGCTTTCTGTCAGAAAATGCTGATGGATTATGTCTTTTCACGAGGTGGCTCGTTTGAAATGACTGTTGGTGAAGATGACGGTCAGGTGGCACAGGCGTTGGATGAAGCGCTCCGCACAACCTATGCCTCTCGGAAAAAAGATGAAGCTTTCATCAGAGAACTGCAGAACTGGCAGAACTGGGAAGAGAAGATTGGGAAACTCAAATCCCAACCGATGTCAGAGATTGAATTGACTGTCCGGTCAGCGAAAGAAGAAAGTGCTGATGTCAGTCCTGACATGAAAGCCTGGATACAGCAGATATTCAGGCTGATTCCTGACCGTATCCGGATACTGAAGCGGATTGCCAAAACACTGACGTTTGATGATCTGTTGTTGGAGCTTTGGCTGGCGCTCAAAGGAAATCCTGTTTTGGTGGACAATATCCGAAAGCGGTTCAGGGCGGTATTGGTGGATGAGTTCCAGGATACCGATCCGATTCAGTTCAATATCTTGGAAAAACTCTTTCTGCCTGAACCAGGAGTTGAAAATAGAGAGCAAGGGCAGTATGCCTTTTTTGTCGGTGACCCGAAACAGGCGATTTATGGTTTCCGGTCAGCGGAACTGGAAACTTATTTACAGGCGAGGGATACCATCGGTTATACCAAGGTGTTGGACAGGAATTTCCGGTCAACGCCTGCATTGGTTCATATGGTGAATACCTTTTTTGAACAGCAGGTTGAACCACAGAATGGAAAAGGCAGATCCCGTTTCTTGAATGAGGGAATTCCTTATGAACATGTCAGCTTTGATAAGAGCAAGCTCCCTTTAATGCGGAAGACATCGGACGGACGGTTCTGGGAACCAGTACCTGCATTTGAACTCTGGACGAATACCTTTACGGAAGATACTAAATTCACAGAAAAGCAGATAGACGGATGGTTGGCAAAGGCTGTTGCTACGGATATTGCAGGGCTGTTGCAGCCGGAAGATGGCAGAACTGTTTATTGCAGAGTAGAAGGTGAACCTAAGGAACCCAAAAAACTGGAACCGAAGGATATTGCCATCTTGGTCAAACAGCGTGCAGATGCGGATCAGGTGGTCAGGGAACTGGCATCCAGAGGTATCCGTACCCGGCTGAACAGCAATGAGCGTGTTTTCCAGAGTACAGAGGCTATTGAAGTTCTGGCTCTTTTGGATGCAATGATTGCACCTGACCGATTGGATGTGGTGACAGCGGCAAGGGCGACCAGACTGGTCGGTCATACACTGGAAACCATTCAGGATAATGAACCCGAGTTGCAGGCATTCAGGGATTTTGTCAAAGAAGCTTCTTTCCGGATAGAGAAAACGGGTATCTATCCGGTGTTCATGGACCTGATGCGCAGATATGAAACCTCGAAAAGGTTATTGCCGTTGCTCAAGGGGGCGAGGATATTGGCTAATTACCAGCATATCCTGGAGTTGATGCAGGTTGCTCAGCAGGAACAGGGTGACTTGATGGGCATTACGCATTGGCTGCGAAAAGCGATTGCCGATGAACAGGGCATATCGGATGATGATGTTTTGAAGCTCAGGATAGAAAGTGATGACAATCTGGTCAATATCGTGACAATCCATGCGAGTAAGGGGTTGGAATATCCGGTGGTTTATTTACTGGATGCAGTCAGGACACGGGTGAATATTCGGCAGAGACGGTCGATTTTCCGGGAAACTGATACAGATGGGAAGAAACGTTATCTGTTAACCGATCAGCCGATGCCGGTCAGCAGGCATTTTCAGACTTATCAACGGGAGGAGCAGGAGCTTATCCGTTTGGCTTATGTTGGTATGACCCGTGCGTCAAAGCGGCTTGTCCTACCGTTGGTATTGGGCGTTTCGCCAAATGCAACGAAAGATTTTTCCAAGTTTTCGACAGACAGTATCGCCAGTGCCTATGTTCGGGCATTGTATGCAGAGCCCATGGCATATGCTGATGAAAAATCAGCAAAGAAACACCAGGTAACTGACAGGAGCCAAATGGGTTTGAAAGTTCAGGTTGAATCATGGTGGCATGGACGGCTGGAACCTGTTTTTCAGGAACAGGAAAAAGAGAAATACGGTTCTGATGAAGTCAAGAAGACTTCGTTGAATACGGTCATTGGCGTATTAGAAGCACTTTTCTCAGCTGACGTTGGAGATAAGACAAAGGACGTCGAGGCTTATCAGTCATTGGCAGATATTCCACTGAGAGCATTGAGAGTTGATGATTTCTATCAATGGAAACATGTCGGCAGTCAGGATGATGACAAAGAGATTCCCCTTGATGGCAACCGATTGGAAAGAATATCAAGCGGATATGAGACGGATTCTGCCAATGAAATGCTAAAAACCTGGGGCAGGACCAGTTTTTCCGATATCAGCCGAAAACTTGATACGAAAAAATCATTTACTGGGGAAAATAATGATTTTGCATCGTTTCCAAAAGGGACTGTGCCGGGGGATTTTCTGCATAAGCTGATTGAAAAGGCAATCAATGAACGTTTTTCAGTAAAGGATGCATCAGATACAGCTTTCAGGGCATTTATTGCTGATCAGATGAAGGGGAAGTCTTTCTTTGCTGGAAAAACCGATATGAAGTATCAGCCAGTCTGTCTGAAACGGTTGGGATACCAGGAACAGGAAACGCCGTCTTCTTTCGCCGAGTATTGTCAGAAATGGATTGAGAACTGTCTGCGTATTCTACTGACAAAGCCGATTGTTGTGGCAGGTACTGAAACCGTTATTGATATTGGCGGACTTGTCCGTCTGCATCAGGTGGTTTCTGAAATTGATTTCATGTTGAAGGCGTCCGGGAAACAGGATCAGGGATGGGATATTGGTAGCATCATCAAAGGACTGACAGGACTCTCGTTGGAAGCCAATCCATCTGTAGCGGAGGAATCCCTCAAAGGGTATCTGGTTGGACAGATTGACCTGTTATTGAAAAATACTGATGGCAGATACTGGGTGATTGACTGGAAGAGCAATGCCATTGATACGGAAAATGCCTGTGATAATCCGGTGAACTATACGCAGGAGGCGATGGAAGCCGTGATGGATGTGCACCATTACAAACTGCAGGCACTTTGTTATACGGTTGCGCTGTTCCGCTATCTGCAGCAACGTCATCCAGGAGTACCGTCAGAGAAAATCTTGGAGATGATAGGCGGGGCTGTCTATGTTTTCCTAAGAGGGATTGATGAGATTGATGGAAACCTTGGCATCTATTGTATGCCGATAGAGATGATCAAGGACAATGTCATTGCTTTGGATAATGTTTTGTCCGGTCAGGCAGTCAGAGATTGAGGAAACGGGCGATGGAAACAGACAGCAGGAATCCTGAGTTGTCGGATGAAACCGGGGATATCCGTACATCGGAAGAAAAGCGGATGGAAAATACTCGGAATGCCATCAGATATTATGCTGATATCCATTTAGCGATGGCAAAGCGTCAGCCAAGACTCAGTAAAAAATCAGAAGGGGACATAAAGCCCATCCGGGAAGCTCTTATTGATGTTTATCAGGCATTGTCTGAAGCCAGCGCCGATGGCAGTCTTTGTGTGACATTGCAAATGGTAGCAGATACTTCAAAGGGGTTGCTGCCAGATGTTGGGAAAGCGGTTGACCTGTTGCTGGAATATGGCCTGATGGTAGAACAGCATGCAGCAGAAACCGGCAATATCCCCTTGGTTTATGACCGTGGGCAAGATGCTGCCACATCCCGGATTTACTTCAGGCGGTATTGGCAGATGGAAAAGCAGTTGGCTGAATTGCTGGCATCGTTTGCCAAAGAAGCAAAGGCAGGAAAAGCATCGTTTGATAAGTTGAATCTGCTGTTACCAGAGAAAGTGGATCAAACAGATTCGGATAGTAATCGAAGAAAAGCCGTTTATGGGGCACTCAGCAAAAGACTCTCCATTATTTCAGGGGGGCCTGGTACGGGTAAGACAACAGCAGTTGCCACCGTGCTGGAATGTTTGCTGGCATCGGACAGCGCTATCAAGATGATACTGGCTGCCCCAACAGGTAAGGCAGCTGGACGTATGTTGGAATCTGTCAAGAGTACTATCCATGATGAAAGGAACGAGGATTGTTTTCCGCTTCTTAAAGAAAAAGAATCTGAACTAGTCGCTCATACAATGCACAAATGGTTGACTGATCCGCAGACAAATGGCTTAAAGCCTTCGTCAGAAAAACCGCTGGATTGCGACGTGTTGGTGATTGATGAATCATCAATGATTGATATTGAGTTG
>JBJEXA010000235.1:0-6251 GCA_051885335.1 Oxalobacter sp.
CAAGGCATTCTCACAGAATCCCCTCCCCGATCGTTGGTGGCGTTTGTATGATGATCCAATGCTGAACAGCCTGATTGAGAAGGCATTGGCTGAAAACACCGACCTGCGTGTTGCCGCCGCAAACCTGGCTCGTTCAAGAGCCGTATTGGAAGAGGTTGAAATGGGCAGGATTCCCCAAGTTGATATTTCTGCGCAACCCAAATTCGGCCGCTCATCCGCAGCAGCCAACGGTGTTCCCCACCGTTATGCTGATAAATGGACAGGTGATACCGGTATCAACATCTCTTACCAATTGGATCTGTTCGGCAAAATCTCCCGAGGCATTGAATCTGCCAGTGCCTCGGCGGATGCAGCCCAAGCTGCCTACGACCTGGCACAGATTACAGTTGCAGCTGATACCGCCAAAGCCTATGCCGATGCCTGTTCTTCTGCTTACCGTGTCAAGATTGCCCAACGATCTGCCAATCTGTTGAGAGATTTTCACCGGACAACCAAACAGCTTGCTCAAGCAGGACGTTCCTCTGTCATCGAGGTTGCCCGTGTTGCCGCCCAGTATGAATCCATGAATGCTACGATTCCACCCTTGCAGGCTCAGCAGCGTGTGGCACTTTACAGACTTTCCGTACTGACAGGTGAAGTTCCTACCGCATTGGTCAGCCAAGTTGGACAATGCAGCCGGATTCCCCAGCTGAAACAGCCGATTCCTATTGGTGATGGTGCTGAACTGATCCGTCGCCGTCCTGATATCCGACAGGCAGAACGAAACTTGGCTGCTGCCAATGCCAAGATTGGTGTCGCAACAGCAGACCTGTATCCCAGCATCAACCTGGGGCTTTCCGGTGGCATCACTTCTCGATTGTCAGATTTCGGTGAAACCAACACCTACCGTTGGGGGTTCGGTCCATTGATTTCCTGGACCATCCCAGATACTGGTACGGCAAGGGCACGCATCAAAGAAGCGGAAGCCAATACCCAGGCAGCCTATGCCCGTTTTGATGCCACCGTTCTGAATGCTCTTCGAGAAACGGAAAGCTCCCTGACCACCTATGCGCGGGAACTGGAACGTAATGCCTCGCTGAAAGCCGCCCGTGATGAAAGTGCCTTGGTGAGTTCCCAGACCAACCGCTTGTATAAACATGGTCGTATCGACTTCCTGTCAAAACTGGATGCCGAACGAACTTATGTGATTGCTGAAGCTGCCTATGCAGCATCCAGTGCCCAGCTGGCAGATGATCAGATCGCTATCTTCTTGGCACTTGGTGGTGGATGGGAACAGAATGAAGAGCAGGTTCAACAGATTATTGCCAAGAACAAGACGGCTATTCCTGATAAAACCGAAAAAACTATTGGGGAAACCGTTGTGGATATTATAGAAGGCAATGCAGAAACTCCTTAAAACAGCACAGAAACTGCTTTAAAGAACTGGCCATGGTCTGTCTCAGGGGCAGGTCATTTTATGTCGAATACTCTCCTCTGAAGTCAGCCTATGGCAGACATGGAAGCAATCTGGTTGATGGTAGGTTCTTCTTCTCCGAATTGGGCTTGGGCAGACTCAACCATCTTCTGTGCCACTTCCAGGAAATAATCTTCTGAAAATGATGTATCAGCTGGCTTCATGTCCCTGATGAATTCATTTCTCAGGGAATGCTTGTAATTGAGAATAATTGGATAGAAACGTGCTTGGCCAGCCATCTTGCTGGTCTCTTTGGATTTCTGGGCAAACAGGATGAACCATCCACAGAGACTCTTTTCCAAATCTTCCTGCTGTGTCATTGTCATTGCTTCCTCCTGTCAGGTCGAAACCAATCGCATAGCCAAACGGCATTACACTGCCATTATTTTATTATAGATATAGGAATGGTCAGGATTTTTTTAAATAGACGATGTATTACATGGCATTTTTGACACAGTGTGTGCAATAAATTGCATATGGAAAAAGTTATGTTATGCTTTTATTTAATAAAAAATGGTTAATAATTATATTGTTAGTAATATAATTTAAAGTGATTCATTATTCATGATTGTTATCCAATGGTTATTCAAACACGCAACAATGCAATCATGTTCTAAATGCTGTGCCATCATCGCCTTCCAAGATAGGATGGCATACCGATAAACGAAAAAGGAAAACAGGCTATGAGCAAGATATTGATTCTCAATGCATCAAAAGTCTTTGGTCATTCATATGGGAAACTGAATGACTATCTGACGGATGTCGCCAGGCAGGTATTGGAAAAGCTTGGGCATGATGTCAAAATCACCCGGATTGATGATGGTTATACCGTTGATGAAGAAGTCGGGAAAATCATTTGGGCTGATACCATCATCTATCAGATGCCTGCTTGGTGGATGGGCGGTCCCTGGACCATCAAGAAATACATTGATGATGTCTTCACCGCGGGTCATGGCAAAATTTATCAGAGTGATGGACGCACCCGCTCCGACCGTGCAAAACATTATGGTTCAGGTGGTCTCTGCCAAGGCAAGCACTATATGTTCTCGATGACTTGGAATGCTCCTTTGCAGGCATTTACAGATCCTGAACAGTTCTTTGAAGGTCGTGGCATTGATGGGGTGCTTTTCCCCTTCCATAAAGCCAATCAGTTTGTCGGTATGTCTCCTCTGCCGACCTTCATGTGCAATGATGTCATGAAGGCACCAGAAATCGATAAGGATGTCAAACGCTATACAGCCCATTTGAAAGCAGTTTTTCCTTCAGTCAAATAACCCCCTTTTCTGCACTTGTGCCAGAATCAAAACGATTCTGGCATATAAAAACCAGCTATTTATTCCAACGCTCTATAGATAGCATTGCGGATAGCGACTGAGACCACTTCATCCAATGCGGTGGTGGTCATGCTGACGACCGACAGATTCTTAGCGGGGTCGGTGAACCATTTTGAACCATAAACCCCGCCCCACATCCGGGTACCGACTGTTTGAGGGGTGTTTTCTGCCCGTACAGGATCAACCAGAATGCCCCATCCCAAACCAAAACCAATGCCAGGACGTGCTTCGATGTCCTTCAGTTGGTTTTCTGACATTTTGAGAATCAGGGCTTTTGAGGCGAACGGTGCATTGCCTGTTCGGATAACCTCAACAATCTTCATCAAGTCTGTTGCTGTTCCGACTAATCCAACGCCACCGGAAGGATATTCATCAGCTCTGAAAACCCGTTCCGGTGAAAAATGGAAATAACGGTCATCCGGTGAAGTCAGGAACTGGTCATCTGCCATCCGGGTCAGTTTTTTCTGGGCATCCAGATAATAGGCAGCCGCTACCCTGTCCTTTGCTTCTGGTGGCAAATAAAAAGCAGTGTCTGTGATACCTAATGGTGTCAAAATCAGTTGCTGCATGGCGGTTGGAAAATCTGTGCCGTGTGCTTTGGCAATGACCGCCCCCAAGACATCAGGAGCCAGTGAATAAAGCCATCTGCTGCCCGGTACAAATGCCAAGGGTACTGAAGTGAGACGGTGGATGTTTTCTGACAGACTGATACCGGTAATATCCAGTCCATCAGTGATGCCTGCGGTGGCATACGGTCCGTCTTCTTTCTGGGCCCATCGGTAATCCAGCCCAGCCATATGACTGAGCAGATGCTGGATAGTGATAGTGGGAATACTGCCATCTATCAGCTTTGGTTGAAAGTCAGGCAGCCATTTAGTCACAGGGGCATCCAGATGGATTTTCTGTTGTTCTATCAAAGCGGCAACTGTCAGGCTTGTCAGGGCTTTGCTGATAGAAGCAAAACGGAACAACGTGTTTTTCTGTATCGGTATCCCTGCCTCGATATCCGCCATGCCAGCGGCCTTGGCATAAACAGGTTCTCCGTCTAGGTAAACAAGGGTCACGATACCACTGGTCATTTGATTTTCAAGGGTATCAGCAATAACTTGGTCGATTTTCTGAGTCAGTTTAGTCAGCATGATGGTCACTGGATAGATAGATTGGGAAAGCGTTCAACTGCCAGATGCACCCTGGAAGAAAAGCATTTGCAGGATTTATAGCATCAGACAGACTATTAAGGTTATACTATCCTGTATTTTTTTATGTCAATAGGATGGGAGGAATCAAGAAATGGCGAATCGTTTCAAAGCAAATAAGGTTTACAGTGGTGAGCTTGTTTTTGGCGGCTGCGGATGTCTGGATACCAATAAAATCACAATCCTGAAACGGACAAAAGGCTGGGTTGTCTTTAAACAGGAGTTCATCAAACGGATTTTCCGGGTAAGGCGTGGTTATGCAGCGAATTTCGGGGACTGTTTCCATACCCGTTTTGATGATTTTTACGCCAATTCTTATGAACCGATGATTGAGCCTTTCTGAATCGGCAGAAAAAACCGGTCTATCTTTGATGGTTTGGTATGACAGCATTGATTGCTGGCATAGTGGTGTATTGTGTTTTTATTCCGAAACGGTTTTCAGGAATCAACCATGAAATATGATGTTGTCATTGTTGGCAGTGGGCTTGCTGGTCTTTCTGTCGCTCTCCGCCTTCCTCAGACATTGAAGATTGCCATTATCTGCAAGCGGACTTTCTGGGAAAGTTCCAGCAACCTGGCACAAGGCGGCATTGCGGCGGTATTGGATCCTGTCCTAGACAGTACCAGCAAACATTTTGAGGATACGTTGACAGCCGGTGCTGGATTGTGTGATGAAGCAGCGACACAGTTCATCGTTGAGCATGGCGGTGAGGCGATTGATTGGTTGATTGGTCAGGGCGTGCCTTTTTCCCGGGATTCTTCTGACAACAGTGATTACCATCTGACCCGTGAAGGTGGTCACAGCCAGCGCCGTATTTTTCATGCCGCGGATGCCACCGGGCATGTGGTACAGGAAACGCTTGAAAAAGTCATTCGCAGCCGTCCGAATATCCGGCTTTTTGAAAACCATTGTGCAGTTGACCTGATTACTTCTGAAAAACTGGGGAATACCAGCCAGCCCAACCGATGTTATGGCTTGTATGTATTGGATGTGGCAAATGGCATGGTCAAAACTTTTGCTGCCCGTCATACGGTCTTGGCAACTGGCGGTGCGGGCAAGGTTTATCTTTATACGACCAATCCGGATACCTCAACGGGTGATGGTGTGGCGATGGCATGGCGTGCAGGCTGCCGGGTTTCTAATATGGAATTTGTACAGTTCCATCCGACCTGTCTTTACCATCCTTATGCAAAGTCTTTCCTGATTTCTGAATCGGTACGGGGTGAAGGCGGATTGCTGAAACTGCCACCAGATGCTGGTGCGGATGCGGGTAAACGGTTTATGCCGGAACATGATGACCGGGCAGAACTGGCACCTCGTGACATCGTTGCCCGCTCAATTGACTTTGAAATGAAGAAACGAGGGTTGGACTTTGTCCATCTGGATATCAGCCATCAAGACCCTGATTTCCTGAAGTCCCATTTCCCGACCATTTATGCCCGTTGTCTGGAATTAGGTATCGACATCACGAAAGAGCCTATTCCTGTTGTGCCTGCCACACACTTCTCCTGTGGTGGTGTGGTGACGGATACGCAAGGCAGAACAGACATCGTGAATCTGTATGCGGTCGGCGAAACCGCCTGTACCGGTCTGCATGGTGCCAATCGTCTTGCCAGCAATTCATTGCTGGAATGTCTTGTCATTGGCAAGGCGGCCGCTGAACACATTGTTTCGCAGCCGGATGAGCCAGTATTTGACTTGCCGGTATGGGATGAAAGCCAGGTTTCGAATGCGAATGAGGATGTGGTCATTTCCCAGAACTGGGATGAACTTCGGCTTTTCATGTGGAATTATGTTGGTATTGTCCGGACAACCAAACGGTTGGAACGTGCCCAGCATCGTATCAACCTGCTTCGGGAAGAAATCGATGAATATTATGCGAATTTCATCATCAGTCAGAACCTGTTGGAATTGCGCAACTTGGTGGATGTCGCTGCATTGATTGTCGAAAGCGCCCTTTCCCGCAAGGAAAGCCGTGGTCTGCATTACAATGCGGATTATCCTGCGACTTTCCCGAAAGGCATGCCAACCGTCCTGACACCATCACGGAAGCACAGGAATTAAGCCCAACAGGGAAAATGGATTAGAATGGGAATCTTGGCAAGGTGTTCCTGATCCGATCCATTTCCTCTTCTTTCTTAATCAGATATTGAATACCCTCAGCGATTGCCGTATTCTGATTCATATTGGCAAAGTCGATAGCAGACATTTTCTGCTGGTTTGTGATGGTCAAGTCTGCCCCATTGTCATAAAGCAGTTTCACAGTA
>JBJEXA010000236.1:0-6197 GCA_051885335.1 Oxalobacter sp.
AACGCAGCTATGCAGCTTGTTCGTGCACCGAAAGAACTTGATGTTGTGCTGACTGGCAACATTTTCGGTGACATCCTGTCTGATGCTGCCGCCATGCTGACCGGTTCCATTGGGATGCTGGCTTCTGCTTCTCTGGATGAAAACGGTAAAGGGCTGTATGAACCTTCCCACGGTTCTGCACCAGACATAGCAGGACAGGGTATTGCCAACCCATTGGCACAGATTCTTTCTGCAGCCATGATGCTCCGTTATTCCTTTAACATGAATGAACAGGCAGATCGTATCGAAAACGCTATCAAGAAAGTTCTGGCAAATGGCTTGCGTACCGGTGACATCTACGAACCAGGCTGTCAGCGTGTCGGTACCAAGGCAATGGGCGATGCCGTGGTTGCAGCACTGTAAACAGACGAAAAATCAGACAAACCGTTGAACAGGGGATTGAAAATGAAATTGGTTGGATTGATTGGGTGGCGCGGCATGGTTGGCTCCGTGCTCATGCAGCGGATGCAGGAAGAAAAAGACTTTGACCTGTTTGAACCCGTCTTCTTTTCCACATCCAATGCCGGTGGACAGGCACCTGTCTTGGCAAAAAATGAAACTGTGCTGAAAGATGCTTACAGTATCGATGCGCTCAAGAAATGCGACATCCTGATCTCCTGCCAGGGCGGTGACTATACCCTTGAAGTCTTTCCAAAACTGCGTGCAGCAGGTTGGAATGGCTATTGGATTGATGCGGCTTCCAAACTCCGGATGAACGATGATGCACTGATCATCCTTGATCCGGTCAACCTGAATGTCATCAAAGATGGTCTGGCAAAAGGCATCAAGAACTACATTGGTGGCAATTGCACCGTTTCCTGTATGCTGATGGGGCTGGGTGGATTGTTCCAGCAGGACCTGGTCGAATGGATGACCTCCATGACCTATCAGGCAGCATCCGGTGGTGGTGCCCAGCATATGCGTGAACTGCTGATCCAGTTTGGACTGCTGAATGATGTTGTTAAAGCAGATCTGGCAAACCCGGCATCCGCCATCCTTGACATTGACCGTCAGGTGACGGCACGCCAGCGCAGCATGACGGCAGAAGAAACCAGACAGTTCGGTATTCCACTGGCTGGCAACCTCATCCCATGGATCGATACCGACTTGGGCAATGGCATGTCCCGTGAAGAATGGAAAGGTGGTGCAGAAACCAACAAAATCCTCGGCAGGAACAATGCCAACCGTATCCCTGTCGATGGGCTTTGTATCCGTATCGGGGCGATGCGTTGCCATTCGCAGGCGCTCACCGTCAAACTGAAAAAAGATGTGCCAATGGATGAAATCACCGATATCATCAAGAACCATAATGTCTGGGTCAAAGTTGTTTCCAATACCAAGGACGATACATTGAACGCATTGACCCCAGCAACAGTGGCAGGTACCCTGACCATCCCGGTTGGTCGTTTGCGTAAACTGGATATGGGCAATGATTACCTTGCGGCTTTCACTGTTGGAGATCAACTGCTTTGGGGGGCAGCCGAACCCTTGCGCCGGATGCTTCGCATCATCTTGGCATAAACCGGAAAAGCCTATAGTCCCTGCAAGGAAAACCTGCAGGGGCTTTTTAGCAGGTTTCTGTCATAACCCGATTGAATCAGATAATGGACTTCCAAAAAATTTCTGCAGATGATGGTTATGCCATCAAAACGTTGTCTGCTGTCGCTATTGAAATCATCAAAGAACATTACGATTCCATCATCGGGTCTGTGATGAATGATTACATGATTCAAATGTTCCAGTCGGTGCCTGCGATTACTCAGCAGCTGCAGACAGGCTGTCAATATTACTTTGTTAAAGAAAACGGCACTATCCTCGGCTTTTTAGCCTATTATCTCCGGGGGAGGGAATCTCTTTATCTCAGCAAGTTCTATCTGTATAAACACTATCGGGGCAATGGCTATTCACGGCAAATGCTGAATTTCCTTATCCAAACAGCCGAGGATAATGGATTGAAAGCCATTGAACTCAATGTCAACCGCAATAATCCTGCTATCCAGGTTTACCAGAAATTAGGCTTCATCACCATTCGTGAAGAAGACAGTGCGATTGGTAATGGTTTTATCATGCGGGATTATGTGCTGAGACTGGATACGGCGGAAACCGGTTTCGCGGTTTATTCTTGAAATTCTTAACATTCACCTGGTTTTCTGGCATGGTGCAGGACATACGCCACTTGTTGCTGTATCCAAAGCGCTGGTGCTTCTAGCTCATCGACAGCTGGGTTGTCATCTCATGGGGAAACAGGTATATCAGCCCGGTTGATTGAGACGAGGCTGCGTTATGCGCATAACTTGGAATGTGCCCATAACCCCTGCCCGAAATTGGTGATGAAGCTAATTGGTGGGTTGGATTATTCATCCTTGGGGGCCATCAAACAAGTTCAAGGAACGTCACTTCCCTAGGGGAGGATATATAGAACAGATTGATAGCGTTAGGAAAATCCCGCAGGGACATTTTTCCAGTAAACTATCCATCATTTGAGCAACTAGAGGATTGTCTGGAAACCAGATGAAGCGGATGGCATTGGGCATTGAATATGATGGCTCGTCATGGCACGGCTGGCAGAAGCAGCCAGATGGCTTGACGGTGCAGGATGCGTTAGAGGCGGCTATTTTCCAGTTCACCCAGATCCGTGTTGCAACGACCTGTGCTGGCCGGACAGATGCCGGGGTGCATGCAACTGAGCAGGTGGTGCATCTGGATACGGAAGTTGACCGCCGCCCTGATTCTTGGGTGCGGGGGCTTAATACTTGGTTGCCGTCTTCGGTTGCTGTGCGCTGGGCTTCAGAGGTGCCGGGTGGAACAAATGGGTTCCACGCCCGTTCGAGTGCCATGCTCCGTCGTTACCGTTATCTGTTATATAACAGCCCGGTGCGTTCTCCCTTGTGGCATCGTCGGGCGGGATGGGTGTTTCGTCAACTGGATATCGACCGGATGCGAGAAGGTGCTGAATACTTATTGGGCGAGCATGATTTCTCGGCTTTTCGTGCGGCAGAGTGTCAGTCGATTACACCATGGAAAACACTGCATACGGCTCAGATTGAACAGCAGGGCAGCTTGATTGTCTTTACATTTGAGGCAAATGCCTTTCTGCACCATATGATTCGCAATATCGTTGGATCACTGGTTTATGTGGGCAAGGGTAACCATCCACCTGAATGGATGGCGGAACTGCTGGCAGGCAAGGACCGCTCAAAGGCGGCACCGACTTTCATGCCGGATGGACTGTACCTGTCCCGGATTTTCTATGACCCGAAATGGGGATTGCCCCAGCGCGACGATGTGTTTCCTTGAGAGAGAAAATGAACCGTACCCGAATCAAAATCTGTGGTTTGACCCGTGAAGTGGATGTGCAGTCGGTGGTGAATGCCGGTGCCGATGCAGTGGGTTTTGTGTTTTATTCTAAAAGCCCACGTTATGTTACCTCTGACCGTGCCGCGCCGCTGGTAGCTCTGTTGCCGCCTTTTGTCACGGCGGTGGGGCTGTTTGTGAATGAAGTGCCGGAAGTTGTTGCAAAGGTAGCAGGAACAGTACGGCTGTCATTATTGCAGTTCCATGGTGATGAATCTCCAGAACAGTGCCATACAGCGGCTGTTGCAGCTGGACTGCCTTTTATCAGGGCTTTCAGGGTGAAACCTGCTACAACAGCAGCGGATTTGATAAAATATAACGATGTTTACCGCAACGCCAGCCCATTGTTCAGGGGGCTTCTGCTGGATGTCTGGTCGGAGGCCTATGGCGGGGCAGGAAAGGTTTTCGATTGGTCTATCGTGTCAGAAGAAATCGCTCATCAGGTCGTTTTGAGTGGTGGGTTGAACGTGCAAAATGTCACTGGAGCAGTGCGTCAGCTACACCCTTTTGCGGTTGATGTCAGCAGTGGCGTCGAAGCATCAAAGGGTATCAAGGATGCGGGGAGAATCCGTGCGTTTATTGACGCTGTCCGGCAGGGAGATTACCAGCTGGGTTGAGATGTAAGGATTCGGGTTTCCCCTTCAATGAAATTTCAGCAGGCAGCAGGTCTGCCTGCCAGCCGAATGAGAAAAGAGAGTCTCTGATGGAAGAAAAAGATACACGTCCATTTTATAAGGTTGAGGGCTATGACCAGCCTGATGAGCAGGGTCATTTCGGTCCTTATGGTGGTCTGTTTGTGGCGGAAACCATCATTCATGCGTTGGATGAACTGAAACAGGCTTATCTGCGTTACCGCGATGATCCGACTTTCCTGGCGGAGTTCCGCTACGAGCTGAAACATTATGCGGGCCGTCCTTCCCCGATTTATCATGCAAAGCGCTGGTCGGATATGCTGGGCGGTGCCCAGATTTATCTGAAGCGTGAAGACCTGAATCATACCGGGGCGCATAAGATCAACAATGTCATCGGTCAGGCACTGCTGGCGAAACGGATGGGCAAGACCCGTGTGATTGCTGAGACCGGTGCCGGTCAGCATGGGGTTGCAACAGCAACCATTGCCGCCCGTTATGGGATGGAATGTCATATTTTCATGGGTAGTGAGGATGTGGCACGTCAGGCACAGAATGTTTACCGGATGAAACTGCTGGGAGCAAATGTCGTTTCGGTCACAGCTGGTTCGAATACACTGAAAGACGCACTGAATGAGGCGATGCGTGATTGGGTTGCCAATATTGAAAATACGTTCTATATCATTGGAACGGCAGCTGGCCCACATCCCTATCCAAAGATGGTCCGTGATTTCCAGTCGGTCATCGGTGAGGAATGCCTGGTACAGATGCCGGAAATGATTGGACGTCAGCCAGATTATGTGATTGCCGCCTGCGGGGGTGGTTCCAATGCCATCGGGATTTTCTACCCGTATATTGGTCATAAGGATGTGAAGCTGATTGGTGCAGAGGCTGCTGGGGATGGTCTTGAAACAGGCCGTCATGCGGCTTCTTTGACGATGGGGGTTCGGGGTGTGCTGCATGGCAATCGGACACTGCTGTTGCAGGATGCGGATGGACAGATCATTGATACGCATTCAGTTTCTGCCGGACTGGATTATCCGGGAATTGGTCCAGAACACGCCTATCTGCGGGATATCGGCAGGGTGAAATATGTTGGAATCACCGATGATGAAGCACTTGCTGCATTCCATGCGTTGACCCGTGTTGAAGGGATTATCCCAGCATTGGAATCCAGTCATGCGTTGGCACAGGCGATGAAGATGGCACCAGACCTGCCAAAGAACCAGATTATCCTGGTCAATGTATCAGGTAGGGGGGACAAGGATATGCATACGGTTGCTCAGCGTGCTGGTGTTGAGTGGTAATGTGGCTTTTCCGTTTTTGAATGTCACGTATGGAACAGAATAAGATAGACAGGAGTGGATATGTCACGTATTGATCAAACATTGAAAACCCTGAGAGACCAGGGTAGGAAAGGGCTTGTGCCTTTTATGACCGCCGGTTATCCGACGATAGAGCAGACGGTGCCGATTATGCATGCTTTGGTGGAAGGTGGTGCTGATATCATTGAATTCGGCATGCCGTTTTCTGATCCAATGGCGGATGGTCCGGTGATCCAGCATTCTTCGGAAGTCGCCTTGAAGAACGGGATGACGTTGGAAAAAGTGCTGGAACAGGTTGCTGAATTCCGCAAAGACAATACAGGGACCTCGGTGGTGCTGATGGGGTATGCCAATCCGATTGAAAATATGGGGCAGCAAGCGTTTGTTGATGCTGCTGCAGATGTTGGAGTGGATGCGGTGCTGGTGGTGGATTATCCACCGGAAGAATCCGAATCATTTTCAGCGATGCTGAAAGCCAAAGGGATGGATCAGATTTTCCTGCTGGCACCGACTTCAGTGGATGAACGTATTCAGCATGTTGCCCGGATTGGTGGCGGTTTCATCTATTATGTTTCACTGAAGGGAGTGACTGGGGCTGTCAACATTGATGTCACGGAAGTCCGTCAACGGATCAACCGTATCAAGGCGGTTGTTCCGTTCCCAGTGGCTGTCGGTTTTGGTGTGCGTGATGCAGAAACCGCACATCGGTTGGGACAGGCGGCGGATGCTGTGGTGATGGGAACCCGGATTATCCAGGAAATTGACAAGGTTTCTCCGGAGAAAGCCCCTGCTGCAGTGGCAGCGTTCTTAAAACCGATCCGTAAGGCACTGGACGAATGAGCCGTTTAGG
>JBJEXA010000237.1:0-23931 GCA_051885335.1 Oxalobacter sp.
AGCAGGACAATAACTGCGCCACCACCGCCATCAACCGGTTTTGCCTGACAGAAAGCCATGACATCAAGCCGTTGAACCAGCCATTTGAAGACCAGTTTCTTTAACACCGGCTCATTGTTCACTGACCCCAATCCCTTACCATGTACAATGCGGACGCAACGGATTCCCCGTATAGAGGCCATTTTGAGAAATTCAACAACCATTTCCCTTGCTTCATCACGACGCATACCATGGAGATCCAATTCATCCTGGATGACCCAATGCCCACGGCGGAGTTTCTTGACAATATCTGGACCAATACCTTCCCGCCTGAAACTCAACTGGTCATCGGTATCCAATAAATTCTCAACACTGAATTCATCGGATAAAGATTCTTTAAGAACCTTCTTTTCATCAGCAATCCGTTGTAACGGGATGGGCTTTGGTCGTTCTGAAACCGTTGGTATCCTATTGGAATCATCCAACCGCACCACATCTTTACCAATACTCTGCAAGAAGAGATCCCTGTCAGATATCGCCTGTTTTTCTGCCGCCAGCCGTTCCTGCTCTTCCCGTTCCCGCTGTGCATTGACCTGCTTGACCGCTTTTCTCAGACTTTTAAAATCCGGCACCTTTTTTGACGTTGCTTTCACTTTCATCATCCAGCTTCCTCAGATAACGCAGGAAAAACACTTCCAGACCAAAGAAGTGCGTAAATGTAACCATATGAGAAAAAATAACCGTTCCTTGTATCAGGTTTTTTATTATTATGGATACAGCTGGTGACTTCAAGCGGACGCATCAAGCTGTTGACAGAATGGATGACATGGATATGACGGTTCCTCACACCGATAGAAAAGGAGTTGAACAAAATGATTAAACGAGTGCGGGCTTTTCTGATAACGGCAATTGGACTGATTGTCTTAGGAAGCACCTGTTCTGCAGAAAATAGTCAAACGGCTAACAAGCAGGATACGCCAAAAGTGGTCAAGAAAGTCGATAAACCGACCCATATTGACCTAGTGATGATTCTGGACAAGTCTGGCAAGCATGTACAGCTTGATATCTGACACCATTGGAGGCTACAACGCAATGGTGGAAAACCAGCGGAAATCCGGTACCGATGTCTCCGTGACAACCGTCCTTTTCAACGACAAGGAAACCACGCTGTATGACCGTAAACCGATTGCAGATGTTCCCCAACTGACAGAAAAAGAATATTCCCCTAACAACATGACAGCACTGTTGGATGCGACTGGTAATACCCTGTCACGCATAAAAAACACCAAAGGCATCAACGACAAAGGAAACAAGGTCATTGTTGTCCTGATTACTGATGGCATGGAAAATGCCAGTAAAGAATACAAACGGGCAGATGTGAAACAGATGATTTCCGATCTCCAGGAAAAACATAATTGGGAATTCATTTTCATCGGTGCAAACATTGATGCTGCATCAGAATCTGGAAGCCTTGGCATCAATCGGGCAAATGCCGTGAAATACAAGAACACCAGCACAGGAGTCAAAGCCAATTATGAAGCTGTCGGCACCATGATGGAAGAAGCCGCCAAGGCGGTTCCTATGGAACAACGCACTTGGCAGAACAAAATCGAAAAAGACAATTGATTAGCTTGTCATCTACAAAGAAACTTCCGGCTGCTGGCACCCGGCAGCCGTTTCTGTCTCAATCATCGGATGAAACAGATTGAAACAATAATCTTGCTCCGTGAAGACTTCTATCTGATAACCTTTCATCTGGGACGAACAACCATACGCCTGGCTTTGACTGTTATTCATGGTTGGAATCTTCATTTACTGCTATGATAAACAGGCCAAGAGGTTCTTCGATTATCAGGAATTAAACCGTTTTTGACCATGACCGCTCAAACCAAAGAAACAGACACCAAAGATGATTCTAACGGGGTCTCGTTTGTCCTGTTGAAAAATGAAATCATCTGGTTGGTACTGGTTGTTGTCACATGCTATTTCTTTCTGATTTTCATCACATTCAACAGGAATGACCCTGGCTGGTCACATGCCAACCAAGTGGATTCCATTGCCAATATGGGCGGCAGAACCGGTGCATGGATTGCCGATATCCTGCTGTTTATTTTTGGTCTGTCCGCTTGGTGGATTATCCTTCCCCTGCTCAAAGGTATCTGGGCAGGATGCAAACGGATTGTAGCTGTCCTGCACAATGAGACATTGTCTGAACCAAGCCTGTTCAGACGGATTGCCGCCATCATCGGCTTTATCCTGTTGATTGTTTCCAGTTCCGGTATTGAATATCTGCGTATGTACCGGACAGCTGCTCAGTTACCCGGCATTCCAGGTGGGATTGTCGGCGATATCATTGGCCAGCTTTCCCAGCAATACCTGGGTTTTACCTGTGGCACTGCCTTGCTCGGTCTGATTGCCTTTATCGGTTTCAGTCTTTGTATCCAGAAATCTTGGATTATCATTGTTGAATACATTGGTGCTGTTGTTGAATGGCCATTCATTTTCTTCCGGAATTACCGCCTCCAGCCGGTTTCCCCGGAACAGAACATCGTTGTATCAGAAAATGCTGCTGAAAACAGCACGGAACCAGATACTGCAGCAGTCCCTGTTTCAAATACTGAGACTGATATCAATATTGAAACTGGTACCATGCCTGTCCAAGTATCTGCTGAAAATGCAGTGTCAAAGCTTCCTGATATGCCAGAAACAGAAATAGAAACGCCTGTCATTGCGGAATCCCTGCCTGAAGAAATTGAAAACAACACTGGATTGATAGATATCCGTGAACCAATCCTGGAAAAAATGGTGAAAGCACCTGAGACCTTACCGCAGTTTGAAACAAATTTAGACCAATCAGAACCCTCAGATACGCCTGCAGGTATTCAGGAAACCGTTGAAACACAGATTGTCCCAGTTGTTGAACCTGTACTGAAAACAACTCCAGTCCTAGAATCGGCTCCTTCCACTGCCCAGGAACTGGATACCGCTCCAGAAACATATCTGCCGGACTATGGGCCAGTGGTTTCTGTCCTGCCATCGTTATCCTTGCTTGATCCCCCGGAACCCCAGCAGGAATCAGCAAGTCCTGAAGCCTTGGATTACACCAGCAGGCTCATTGAACGGAAACTGGCAGACTTTGGTGTGAAAGTCCGTGTTGTTTCGGCTTTCCCTGGACCAGTTGTCACACGGTATGAGATTGAACCAGCGGTCGGTGTCAAAGGTAGTTCGATTGTTAACCTGTCGCGCGACCTTGCCCGCTCGCTCTCTTTAGTCTCCATCCGGGTTGTGGAAAATGTTCCTGGCAAGACCTATATGGCATTGGAACTGCCCAATATCCGACGGCAGATTGTGCACCTGTCAGAAATCCTGGGTTCTGACGAATACAACAACGCCTCTTCCAATCTGACCATTGCCTTGGGCAAAGACATCACAGGAAAACCAGTAGTCACAGACCTTGCCCGTATGCCACATCTTCTGATTGCTGGCACTACCGGTTCTGGCAAATCAGTCGGCATCAATGCAACCATCCTCTCACTGCTGTACAAAGCAACGCCTGAACAGGTACGTCTGATTCTGATTGATCCAAAGATGTTGGAACTGTCCATCTATCAGGACATCCCCCATCTGTTGGCACCAGTTGTCATCGATATGAAGAAGGCTGACCATGCGCTGAACTGGGCAGTCTCTGAAATGGAAAAACGGTACCTCCTGATGTCGAAAATGGGGGTCCGAAATCTGGCTGGTTATAACAAACGCATCGAAGATGCCGCTGCGAAAGAACAGAAGATTCCGAACCCATTCTCCCTGACCCCGGACGAACCGGAACCCCTGGAAAAACTACCTCAGATTGTCATCATTGTCGATGAATTCTCCGACCTGATGATGACTGTCGGCAAAAAGGTTGAACAGTCCATTGCACGCATTGCACAAAAAGCTCGTGCAGCTGGCATCCATCTGATCCTAGCAACACAGCGTCCTTCTGTCGATGTTATTACAGGACTGATCAAAGCCAATGTCCCTACCCGTATCGCCTTTCAGGTCAGCAGCAAAGTGGATTCCCGGACAATCTTGGATCAGACTGGAGCGGAAACCCTGCTGGGGCTTGGAGACATGCTCTATCTGCCGCCAGGCACCGGATTGCCAAAACGTGTTCATGGTGCATTTGTTTCCGATGAGGAAGTCGCCAATGTTGTCTCATTTTTGAAACAGCAGGGAGAGCCCGATTATATTGATGGGATTCTTGAGGGTAGTTCCGATGAAGATAGTAGTGCAGATGGTGACGGCTACAATTCGGAAGATGGCGAATCCGATGAAAAATACGATGAAGCCGTCGCCATTGTCCTGAAAAACAAAAAAGCATCGATTTCCATGGTCCAGCGCCATCTCCGGATCGGCTATAACCGGGCTGCCCGTCTTCTGGAGCAGATGGAACGCAGTGGACTTGTCTCTCCAATGAAAAGCAACGGTACCCGGGATGTCATTGTCCCAACATCATCGGATGCACCCTGACACCTTTCTTTTTGAATGAACTTTATCCTTGAAAGTGAGGAATGAATATGAAATCCTTCTTTTCAAAATTGGTTGGCATCTGCATATTGCTGATGTTTCCTTTATTCGCCAATGCCTCATCCATTGGGCAACTGAAAAGCTTCTCAGTAACAGCGCATTCTGCCAGTGGGACATTCACCCAGACTTTGGTACGTTCAGGACGTGCAGCCAAAACCTCTTCGGGCAGTTTCGTTTTTTCACGTCCTGGGAAATTCATCTGGAAATACCAGACTCCTTACAGCCAGACATTGCAGTCTGATGGCGCCAGCCTGTATATCTATGACAAAGACCTGAATCAAGTCACCATCAGGCGATTGGGGGCAGCATTGGGTTCCAGTCCTGCTGCTATCCTGTTCGGCAGCAACAACCTTGAAAAGAATTTCAAGCTGCATGACCTAGGTTCCAATGATGGCTGTGAATGGGTTGAAGTCGTTCCCCGCTCAAGGGATACCCCTTTCACACGAATCAACATCGGGATGCAAAACAGTATGCCCCGTGCGATGGAACTTTACGATTCCCTAGGCAACAAAACTGTTGTGAATTTCACTGGCTTTCGGAAAAATCCCCCTATCAACGCCGGTTCTTTCCGGTTCACTATTCCCCAAGGAGCAGATGTCTTCAGACACTGATTCCTTCAAAACAATCCAGCAGTTATTTCCTGAACAAGAGGGCAACTGCCTGCACAGCAATCCCCTCTTCCCTGCCTAGAAACCCTAACCGCTCATTAGTCTTCGCCTTGACACCCACCTGACTGACATCAATGCCTAAATCATCAGCGATATGCTGTTTCATCTGACTGATATACGGAGCTATCTTAGGACGTTGGGCAATAACCGTAGCATCAACATTGCCAACAGCGTAACCTGACTCAAAAATCAATGCCAAAGTTTCTCTCAGCAGTTTCCGGGAATCAATCCCTTGGTATCTGGCATCAGAATCGGAGAAATGGCTGCCGATATCACCAAGCCCAGCCGCTCCCAATAACGCATCAATCACCGCATGCAGCAGGACATCCGCATCAGAATGTCCCAACAGTCCCTTATCATGGGAAATCTTCACTCCCCCTATGATCAGGTCACACCCTTCAACCAAAACGTGACAGTCATAGCCTTGGCCAATCCTGAACGGAACCTGTCCATTGTCCATTATCATCTCCAGATATGCAAAACACTGCTTTATACCAATGATCGCAGAAAAACAATAGCATCTTTTCTATCGTCCATCACCGATACCATCGTTTATAATGGATAGTTTGGTATCTTGCGTCAAGACAGATTGAACGCAACGGATTCATCCTTTTTAATATGTCATTCAGTCTCAGGAAATTCCTGCCACGTCCAGGACAGCGTTATGCATTGCCACAGCTTCATGGCTCTGCCGATGCCTGGATGCTGGCAAAAGCTGCCCGTGAGCTGAAAACGTCTCAGCAAATGCTGGTTGTTTTCACTGCGGTCACTGCAGATGCCCGTCGACTGATGGAAGAAATCCCGTGGTTCGACAGCCAGACTGACAATCCCCTGCGCTGTCATCTGCTTCCTGACTGGGAAACCTTACCCTATGACGCCTTTTCTCCACATCAGGATCTGGTCTCCCAACGACTGGCAACCTTATATGAAGTTGTCAATGGACACTGTGACATCCTGCTGGTACCTACCGCAACCGCTTTGCTCCGAATCGCCCCTCCTCCTTTTCTTGCCGCCCATACTTTCTTTTTCAGGCAAGGTGATGCTTTGGATGAAAAACGGCTCAGACATCAGTTGACCATTGCAGGTTACAACCATGTCTCCCAAGTCATGTCCCCTGGGGAATATGCAGTACGAGGAGGATTGATTGACCTTTTTCCGATGGGAGCGAAACTGCCCTACCGGCTTGATCTGTTCGATGACAGCATAGAATCCATCAAGACCTTCGATGTCGATACCCAACGTTCGATTTTTCCCGTCAAGGAAATCCGGATGCTGCCTGGACATGAATTTCCGATGGACGAACAGTCCAGGGCTTTTTTCCGAAGCCGTTGGCGTGAAAAAATCGAAGGCGACCCGACTGTATCCGTCATTTACCGTGACATCGCAAACGGCATTGCTTCCGCCGGTATTGAATATTATCTGCCGCTTTTCTTTGAACAGACAGCAACCTTGTTTGACTATATTCCGGAGAATGCCCTTTTTGCAATGGTTGGTAATATTCCAGAATCTCTCCACCGGTTCTGGACAGACACACAGTCTCGATATGCTTTCCTCAAAGCCGACCGTGAACGCCCGATTCTGCCACCGGAAGCCCTGTTCCTGACGGAAGAAGACTTTTTCACTCTGGCAAAACCCTTTGCCAGGTGGGTCTTCCAGAAAGGCGAAGAACCCTCAGAACTGTCTGCGCCTCTGCCGGACGTTGCCGTCAATCGCCGTGCAGATGACCCGCTCGCCAACATCAAACGTTATATCGAAAAATCCGGCAAACGCATTCTGATCTGCGCAGAATCCCCCGGCAGACGGGAGACCATGCAACAGCTGTTCAACGAATACCATCTGGAAACCACCGCTTGTGCTGGTTTCAAGGATTTCATTCAAAGAAGAGACCCCGCTGTCATGTTCTGCATCTCTCCGATACAGAACGGTTTTGCGCTGGGCTATATCTTTGGCGATCTTGCCGTTATCACAGAAACTGAACTTTATGCCTATTCCGGGCGGCGGAAAAGCAGTAAACCCACCCAAGCTGATTTCCATATCGAATCCATCGTCCGTGATCTGTCAGAACTGAAAATTGGCGATCCAGTTGTCCATGCCAACCATGGCATCGGCAGATACCAGGGGCTGGTCACCATGGACCTTGGCGAAGGAGAAACCGAACTGCTGCATCTGCAATATGCCCATGATGCAAAACTGTATGTTCCTGTCGCCCAGCTGCATGTCATTTCCCGGTATGCTGGAACCTCCCCCGAAGATGCGCCCCTGCATACCCTTGGTTCAGGACAATGGGAAAAAGCCAAGCAAAAAGCCGCCCAGAAAGTGCATGACACTGCAGCAGAACTGCTCGACCTCTATGCCCGACGTTCGATGCGGAAAGGATTTCCTTTTCCGCTTTCCCAGAAAGACTATGATGTTTTTGCTGAAGGCTTCGGTTTTGAGGAAACCCCAGACCAGGAAGTCGCCATTGCAGCTGTTCTGGAAGATATGGCATCCGACCAGCCGATGGACAGGCTCATCTGCGGAGATGTCGGCTTCGGCAAAACCGAAGTTGCATTACGTGCCGCTTTTGTCGCCGTCATGGGCGGTAAACAGGTTGCCCTGTTGGCACCAACCACCCTGTTGGCAGAACAGCATGCCCAGACCTTCCGCAACCGTTTTGCTGATTGGCCGGTCAAGATTGCTGAACTTTCCCGTTTCCGCACCCAGAAACAGGTCAATACCGCCATCCAAGGTCTGGCAGATGGTTCCGTGGATATCGTCATCGGCACCCATAAACTGCTATCCAAAGAAGACTCCTTCAAACGGTTGGGACTAATCATCATTGATGAGGAACACCGTTTCGGTGTCCGTCAGAAAGAAGCCTTGAAAACCATCCGCGCAGAAGTCGATGTCCTGACCCTTACCGCTACTCCGATACCCAGAACACTGGGCATGGCACTGGAAGGACTCCGGAACTTCTCCATTATCGCAACAGCTCCCCAGAAACGTCTTGCCATCAAGACCTTTGTCCGGTCAGAACAGGATTCTGTCATCCGTGAAGCCTGCCTGCGCGAACTCAAACGTGGTGGGCAGGTCTATTTCCTGCATAACGAAGTCGAGACCATTGAAAACCGCAAAGCCATGCTGGAAACCTTGATTCCAGAAGCAAAGATCGGTATCGCCCATGGGCAGATGCACGAACGGGACCTTGAACGGGTCATGAAAGACTTTGTTGCTCACCGCTACAATATCCTGCTCTGTACTACCATCATCGAGACCGGCATCGATGTCCCGAATGCAAACACCATGATCATGCACCGGGCAGATAAATTCGGATTGGCTCAGCTCCATCAGCTGAGAGGAAGAATCGGACGTTCCCACCATCAAGCCTATGCCTACCTGCTGGTGCATGACACCCAAGGCCTATCCAAACAGGCACAACGCCGTCTGGAAGCCATCCGGCAGATGGAAGAACTGGGTAGCGGCTTCTTCCTTGCAATGCATGACCTTGAAATCCGTGGCGCTGGAGAAGTCCTGGGCGAAGAACAATCCGGCGAAATGATTGAAGTTGGTTTCCAAATGTACACCGATATGCTCAAAGAAGCTGTCAGGGCAATGAAACATGGCGAAGAACCTGACTTCGATGCCCCATTCCGTACAACCACTGAAATCAACCTGCATACCCCTGCCTTGTTGCCTGGCGATTACTGTCCCGGAGTCAACGAAAGGCTTTCCCTCTATAAACGGTTCGCCAGCAGTGAGACCGAAGAACAGATCAATGACTTGCAGGAAGAACTGATTGACCGCTTTGGCGCATTGCCCGATGCAGCTCGTGCCTTAATTGAAACCCATCGCCTGCGTCTGTTGGCAAAAACCGTTGGCATCAACAAAATCGATGCCCATACCGAAGCATTTGTCCTACAGTTCCAATCCGATGCCCCAATTGATGCTGTCAGAATCATTGAATTGATCCAGCAGAACCGGCATATCCGCTTCAATGGTCCAGAAAAACTGCGTATCACCGCCAAAATGCCAGACCTGACCAGCCGTGTCAGTCAGATTAAATCCACCATCAGAATGCTGAACCCACAGCAACTAGACAAACAACAGAACCCTCAACAGGCCAATGGCAAGAAAAAGAAAAAATAATTTTCTTATGCTAAATTTTCAATTTTTCAACATTGGTAATCCTTTAACCTCAATCAGTTTCTGGGCGTTGAACAAATAGATCATAAGTCGCCTGTCGATGTTCTAGGTACCGTCCAACGCATATCCAACTTAGGTATACTCATGTCTTCATGATATTTACGCGTGTGAAATGATGACTTTGTTTTCGGAAGTACCTTCATTGCCGTCACCGCCCAAAATATCGGTATTTATCACCTTCCTGCCTGAAAAGTGGCTGAGTTGTTGGGAGCGTTTTTGTATATTGAGCTACTATCTCATACACCGTACCAAAACAAGGTCTCAGTGAAGGGATCAGAATGGACAAGGGTTTCCGATTTTATAACCTTTTTCAATGCCAATCTGTAGTTGGAAATCGCTATTCTATTTTCCCAGTATGGCAGATGACTATATCAGTTATGTTTTTTCTTTTGACTGTTTGGAAAAATTGACCGGATTGCCTGAGCGGGCAATGCTTTCAGCAGTTCGAGAACATTGAGTTCCATGGCATCTAGTGTATTCTTGATCATCAGACCCAGTTCGGTATCCCCTTCCATAACCAGGCGGCGACTGAAGAACAGGGTATCCGGGTCTTCTTCCCGTTTTGCCAACCGGTAAAAATCCTGAGCATTGGCTGAAATGATCAGGTCAGGCTCGGTATTATCCCAAGCTGGCACAAAACCGCCTTTTGTCCAAGCAAAATTGAGATGGATACCTGCATCGGTTACTGCAATGCGGAACTGTTTACCCAGCATGAATTCCGTAACATCTTCCGGGAGTCTGTCTCTCAGAATCTGATTGAGCAATGAGACAAATACGACAGATCCCGGCCAGGATGGCAGGCAGGACACTATCTGACCTATTGGTTTAGGAATATTGTACTGAGCCATTGTTTTTTCAATATTTTATGCCATAGACTGCCAGTCCATGCCTGGTTTTCCATGCCAATAACCGTTGCATGGTGCTCCATTCATCAAACATTGAACAGATACCAATCCTTCCGCTGGTGTCTGCTGTTTTCCGATGACATTCTTAAAGCAGCCGATGATTTCAACAGTATGTTCTGACTGGGGCGAAACCCTGAGCACATCCACGCCTAATGCCATCAGCTGTGGGATCTCTTGGATCAGATTATAAACCTTGACTGACTGTGTCTGGATGCCATTGAACAGGAGGAACGGCTGATCTTCCCGTGTATTGACCTGTAAACCATCTGGATATGCCAGGCAACGGAAACTGCAGTTATCTTTCTGAAGGTTGTGATACCGAGAGGTAAAGCACCTTGCCGAGTATGCCAGCGGCAAATGCCCATAGACAAACACTTCAGACTGCATGTTTCCCGGCAATCTGGGCAACATGCTCTGCAGGCTGACATGGCTCATTTCAAAAGGCATGACCCAACGGATCGCCCCTAATTCCGCAACAATTTGCAAGGCTTCTGGGTTATAAAGGTTCAGATGAGGGCCTGCGACAAATGGAGATTTCCCCTCTATCAGCCCTGCCGCACCCATATCATTGGCTTCCACCATGAAACGGCCATTCTCGATAATCCGATGCATCGCATTCAGATGGGCACCGGATTCCAGCAGAACCTGCGTGGACAAAACCACTTCTTTACCAGCTGATGACAGTTTATCTGCCAATGCCAGCCAGTCATCTTCCCGCATTTCATGCCTGCGTGAACAGACGGTTTCCCCCAGATAGACAATATCTACAAGGGATTGCGCAATGGCTTCATAGAAAGCCAGCAACCTGTCTTTCTGCCAATAATATTGAACAGGTCCCAATGCCAGTTTCAATGTTGGTTCCTTCCCACAGGTTATTTCCAAGAACGGTAATAGGCACCCAAGGTCTGCTGCTGCCCTTCTGACTGTTTTGTCAATGCAGCAACCCATTCAGGCCGCACCTGATATCCAGCTTCATCGATCAGGCAGCTGTCCAACGCTTCACGCCAGACTTTTGTCACTGCGGCAGTATAAGCAGGGCTCCGTTGTCTGCCTTCAATCTTGATGGCAGATACTCCGATCTGTTTCAGTTTTGGCAACAGTCCCAATGTGTTCAGGCTGGCGGGTTCTTCAATAGCGTAATAGTCTTCGCCACAGACTTGATAACGTCCCTTGCAGATAGTTGGGTAACTCGATTTTTCACCATCTGCATAACGGTCCACCAAGACACCGTTGAGTCGGGATTCAAGTCCTATGGATGTCGTCACCCATTTGACGGCTTTTGCCGGTGAACAGACGCCTTTGTTGTTCGGTGCTTCCCCTGTTACATAGGAAGACAGTGCACATCGCCCTTCTACCATGACACACAGGCTGCCGAAACCGAAGACTTCCAGCTCGACATCGGTATATTGTGCCACCATCTCCACCTGTTCGATAGACAGGACCCGTGGCAGGACAACCCGTGCGATATGGAATTTTCGGGCATAGAAGTTGATAGCATCGTAATTGGTGGCAGACCCTTGTACAGAAAGATGCAGACGCAGGTCAGGATGATTCTCACAAGCGTACCGCATCAGACCTGGATCAGCGGTAATTATCGCATCGACACCCAAATGGGCGGCACGGTCAATGGCAGACTGCCAAACACCTACCGTATCTGGCAATGGATACGTGTTGAGGGCAAGCAAGACTTTCCGGTTCCGGGCATGGGCATAGGAAATGCCTTCTTCGACTTGCTTGTCGCTGAAGTTCAGTCCCATGAAATTCCGGGCATTTGTCGCATCACGGAAACCAAGGTAAACAGTATCAGCACCATAGTCAACCGCCTGTTTCAACGCAGGCAAGCTTCCGGCTGGACATACCAGTTCCAGTTGTCTCTTTCCGGGTTCCTCTACTGTCTGCAAGATTCACACTCCTTGATTCAATTTCGCAATATTATCAGAATGACTGTTCATGATTCCAGGAGAAATACCTCGTTTTCCCTGCTATTATTACATTCTATCGAGATACTCGTTTATAATGATATGCATAACTGTGCGAATAAGTTCAGTTATAAAGTCTTTCTGATAGCATTTGCCTTTAAAACCATTTGAAACCAATCTGATGCCATCCCATTCAACTGGCATAGTATGGTTTCATATTTTAATTGATTGGAATTTCCGCTAGTGAAGCGGAGCTTATGGAGTGACCATGCGGTTGCGTTATGCCTTCTCTTTGTTTGCCGGTTGCCTGCTTTCTGCAACAGTTTCTGCAACTGACCTCATGGATATTTATATGGAAGCTCTGTCCAACGATCCGCAATATGCCAGTGCACGTGCCGCCAATACCGCTGGTCAGGAAAAGAAAACTCAAGGTCTCTCCAAACTCTTGCCCAGCCTTGGTGCTTCTGGCGGCTATGCAAGGAATTATCCAGGTGACACTCAATACTCAGAAAACAAGTATGGCATCACGCTGACCCAACCGCTGTTCAATATTGCCGCTTACCAGAATTACGAACGCAGTAAATTGGAGACTTCCCTGAGTGATGCTCAGTTTGCTGAAGCAAAACAGGATCTGATGATTCGAGTCGCTGATGCTTATTTCGCTGTTCTGACCGCACAGGATGTTTTGGCTTTCTCGGAAATCCAGAAAGAAGCCGTTTCCCGTCAACTGGCATTGGCAAGGCGCAATTTCGAGGTCGGCAACACCACCATTACGGATACCCATGAAGCAGTTGCCCGTTACAACTTGGCAGAAGCTGAAGAGATTGCCGCTATCAATGACCTGGAAGTCCGTAAGACCGCCTTGGAGGAAATCATCGGTCACCCTCCTGGGACACTTGACCCATTGCGTGAACATGTTCTGCTGGAAATGCCAGAACCTGCCATCATCACCGATTGGGTGACCTCCGCAGAGAACGGCAATTATAAGGTTGTTGAATCCCAGATTGCCTATGAAATGGCGAAACGCCAGACCGCCATCAGCAAAGCAGGTCATGCACCAACTGTTGACTTGGTGGCAGCCTATAACCATACAAACCATGACCAGTACACGATCGATCAAAGACGAGGACTTGAGACTTTCAACACATCAAAAATGATTGGCATCCAATGGAATATTCCCCTGTTTTCCGGCTTTGAGACATCCAGCAAAGTCAAGGAATCTGTCTCATTGGAAGAAAAATCCCGCAGTGATCTTGAAGTGGCGAAACGCAATGCTGTGCAACAGGCACGACAGTACTTCCTCAGTGTCAGCAGTGGGCTTTCACAGGTACGCGCACTTGAATCGGCAGAAACCGCCAGCCTTTCTTCATTGGAATCCAACAAGTTGGGTTATCAAGTTGGTGTCCGCATCAATATTGATGTGCTGAATGCAGAACAGCAGCTTTATGAAACCCGCAAAAACCTGGCCCGTGCCCGCAACGAAACCATCCTATATGGGCTGAAGTTGAAACGGGCGGCAGGTACCCTGGTTGAGGATGACCTTCGAGCGGTCAATCTGTTATTGAAGAAATAAAGGAAGAATCCGCTGGTCATTGCAATGCGGCAGTACACCACATAAACTTTAAAATATCAAGATATTTCATAATAGGTTTACACAAGGAGTCCACTGATGGCAGATATCCTAAAGAAGAAAAAACTGATCCTGATCCTGCTGGTAGTCATCATTGGTGCTCTTGTTGCCTGGTATCTCCTGAAACCAGCTTCAGAGCCAGAAGGACTGGCATCTGGCAATGGCCGCCTTGAAGCCACTGAAACCGCTGTAGCCACGAAGGTTCAAGGGAAACTGGTTCAGGTGCTGTTCCGCGAAGGCGCTGATTTGGAAGAAGGCGAAGTTGCAGCACTCTTGGATGATGCCCAGATCAAGGCAGATATCCAGGCTGCGGAGGCCGCTGTCGTCCAAGCCAAGGAAGCCGCTGAGATGGCGCGTGAGAATGTAAAGAGCATGCAGAGCCAGCAGGAACTGGCAGCCGTCACTCTGCGACGGACAGAAGCGCTCATTAAAAAAGGATTCATCTCTGCCGCTGCACTTGATAAAGACATCAACACCATGCGTACTGCAAATGCCAATCTGGCGAGTGCCCGGAAACGTGTCCTTGAAGCCGATGCTTCCATCCAGGAAGAAATTGCCAAGGTTGCTTCCTTGAAAAGCAATCTGGATGACTTGACACTGCGTGCACCTGTAAATGGCCGAATCCTCTACCGTCTGGCTGAGCCAGGCGAAGTCCTTTCTCCTGGTGGCAAGGTCTTTTCACTTTTGGATATGAATGATGTTTACATGTACGTCTATCTATCCAGTGCCGATGCTGGCAGTGTCGCTATCGGCAGTGAAGCCCGTATCCTGCTGGATGCACTACCGGATATGCCTCTTCCTTGTACAGTCGTTTATGTCTCCCCCAGGAACCAGTTCACACCGAAAGAAGTTGAAACCAAAGACGAGCGCGAGAAATTCATGTTCCGCGTTAAACTGAAGGTTGATCCTGAATGGATCAAAGACCATGGTGCCATCGCGAAACCTGGTATGCCCGGTATTGGATGGGTCAAGACAAAAGCGGATGCTGCTTGGCCTGACAACCTGAAAGTGAAACCATGAGATGAAACCACCAGTTGCACAACTGACCCATGTCAGCCTGCAATATGGCAAAGTCAAGGCATTGGATGACCTGACTTTGGCCATTCCTGGTGGATGTATGGTCGGTTTGATCGGCCCGGATGGTGTCGGCAAGTCCTCCCTGCTTTCCCTGCTTTCCTGCGCGAAGAAAATCCAACAGGGCGAAATACAGGTATTGGAAAGCAATATCAGCGACAGTCATATCCGTAATGCACTACTGCCTAGGATTGCTTACATGCCACAGGGGCTTGGGAAAAACCTGTATCCAACTCTTTCTGTTGCAGAGAACATTGATTTTTTTGCCCGTCTGTTTGGACAGAATGCTGAAGAACGTCTGCAACGGATTGATGAATTGACTTCCGCCACAGGTCTTTTCCCCTTTAAAGACCGTCCTGCAGGCAAGCTGTCAGGTGGCATGAAACAGAAACTGGGACTCTGTTGTTCTTTGGTGCATGACCCTGACCTGCTGATTCTGGATGAACCAACAACCGGGGTTGACCCATTATCCAGACGGCAATTCTGGGAACTGATTGATTCCATTCGTCTGCGTCGTCCACAGATGAGCGTGCTTGTCGCAACAGCCTATATGGAAGAAGCCGAACAGTTTGACTGGCTGGCTGCAATGTACGGCGGCAAGGTCATCGCAACCGGCACAGCTCAGGAAATGATGCGGCAAACCGGAAAGAACTCTCTGGAACAGGCTTTCATCCAGTTCCTGCCGGAAGAAAAGCGCGCCAATTACGAAGAATTGGTCATTCCTCCCCTACCTGACAACCAGAATCAGGACTGGGCGATCGAAGCTGATGAACTGACCCAGCAGTTTGGTGATTTTGTAGCGGTTGACCATGTCAGTTTCAAGATTCCCCAAGGCGAGATTTTCGGTTTCCTCGGCTCCAATGGCTGTGGAAAAACCACAACGATGAAAATGCTGACAGGACTGTTGGCACCAACATCCGGCACAGCAAAGACTTTTGGGAAAGTGGTGGATGCCAACAATATCGACAGCCGCAGGGATGTCGGCTATATGTCCCAAGCTTTCTCGCTCTATGGGGAACTGACCGTGCAGCAAAATCTTGACCTGCATGCCCGTCTGTTCCATCTGCCTCGTGATGAAGCTAAACGGCGTATTGAACATCTGGTTGAACGATTCGGTCTTGGACCTTATACCCGTTCAACTGCAGAATCGTTACCCCTTGGCATCCGCCAGCGGCTCTCCCTGGCAGTGGCTGTTGTACATGGTCCCAAACTGTTGATTCTGGATGAACCGACATCAGGGGTTGATCCGGTTGCGCGGGATGATTTCTGGCGGTTGCTCGTTGAACTGTCCCGCGAACAGAACGTGACGATTTTCATCTCAACCCATTTCATGAACGAGGCAGAACGATGCGATCGGATTTCGCTGATGAATGCCGGCAAGGTTCTTGCCAGCGGTACGCCAGAAGAACTGCGTTTGGGCAAAAACGCAGAAACTCTGGAACAGGCATTCATTGAATATCTGGAAGAAGCCACAGGTGACAAAGAACGGCAATCTTTCACCGTTGATGAAAAACCTGAAAAAGAAAATGCCCATGCTATCAGCAACTCTTTTTTCAGCCTGCGCCGCCTGCTGGCCTATGCTTTCCGAGAATTCCTTGAACTCAGACGGGATCCTATCCGTATCGGTTTTGCCATCCTTGGTAGCATCATCCTGTTTTTTGTATTGGGTGGCGGGATTTCGATGGATGTCGAGAACCTGAAATTTGCTGTTCTGGATTATGACCAATCCCCGCAGTCTAGAGACTATATCCGCAATATTTCAGGATCACGCTATTTCATTGAACAGCCTCCTCTTGCCAATGCAGAAGAACTGGATACCCGAATGAAAAGTGGAAAACTCAGTGTTGCGATTGAGATTCCCTCCAACTTTGGTAAAGACCTGGTGCAAGGACGGAAACCTGAGATTGCGGCTTGGATTGATGGTGCGATGCCTTACCGAGGTGAAACGATACTGGGATACGTTAGAGGTCTCCATAATATGTATCTTATCCAGTTCAACAAAGAACTCTCTGGCACTGAGGACTCATCCGCAGCAACATTAATCAAACGTTACCGTTACAACCAAGATTTCAAGAGTGGCTTTGCAATGGTTCCTGCTATCATTCCTCTGTTATTGATGCTGATTCCTGCTGTCTTGATGGCTTTGGGGATTGTTCGGGAAAAAGAATTGGGCTCCATCACAAACCTTTATGTCACACCGGTCACTAAACTGGAATTCCTGTTAGGCAAGCAACTGCCGTATATCGTGCTGTCGATGCTCAGCTATATCCTGATGACCGTTTGTGCTGTCCTCTTTTTCGGTGTGCCGATCAAGGGGAGCCTGACGGCGATGACTATCGGCGCATTGCTGTATGTGACCTCAGCCACCGGACTTGGACTGTTGATTTCCACTTTCACTAATACCCAGATTTCAGCATTGTTCGGGACAGCAATCTTGACCATGCTGCCAACAACCCAGTTTTCAGGATTGAAAGACCCTATTGGCTCCCTTGAGGGCAGTGCTTATTGGATTGGCCAATTTTTTCCCGCCTCGCATTTCATTATTCTGTGCCGTGGCGTATTCACCAAGGCTTTGCAATTTTCTGATGTCATCCATCCATTGCTTTGTCTGGCAGGGTTCATCCCAGCATTGACTTTCACTGCCTGGCTTCTGTTACCGAAACAGGAAAAGTAGCGGGAGAAGACCATGAAAGCCTTTATGACCCATCTGAACAACATCTACCAGCTGGGGCTCAAAGAACTGAAAAGTCTTTGGGCAGATAAGGTCATGCTCCTGCTGATTATCTATTCGTTCACTGCGAATATCTACAGCTCAGCAAAAGGTGTATCACAAGAACTGCATAACGCACCAGTTGCGATTGTGGACCAAGACCATTCTCAACTTTCGATGCGTCTGGCAAGTTCCCTGACAAAACCTTACTTCAAGACACCTGATCTGGTGGACCCCGAAGAAGCAACCCATTCTCTAGACAGAGGATACCATTCATTCTCCATCATCATTCCCCCCAGCTTCCAGAAAGACCTGATTGCCGGACGCAAACCGGCTGTGCAGCTGAACATTGATGCAACGGTGATGAGCCAGGCTTTTATCGGTTCAGGCTATATTGAGTCGATATTCAACAATGAAGTCAATGAATACCTGAACCGGACAACAGAAACAACTGCTCAACCCATCAACCTGGTCACCCATGTCAGGTTCAATCCGAACATGACAGGCTTCTGGTTCGGTGGCGTTGTGCAGGTCATCAACAATGTCACAATGCTGACCATCATCCTGGTAGGTGCTGCTTATATTCGGGAAAGGGAGCATGGCACGTTGGAACATCTGCTGTCCATGCCACTGGTTGCGGCAGAAATCATGATTTCCAAAATTTGGGCAAACGGGCTGGCTGTGCTGATCGGTGCCAGTGGCAGTCTAGTCATCATTGTCAAGATGTTGATGCAGGTGCCGATTGCCGGTTCGATTCCCCTCTTCCTGCTGGCTTCGACCGTTTACCTGTTCGCTGCCGCCGCTATTGGCATTTTTCTAGGCACTCTGTCCAAATCCATGCCCCAGTTGGGACTGTTGATTTTCTTGACTATTATTCCCTTACAGATGCTATCCGGTGGTTCAACCCCTCAGGAAAGTATGCCTGAATGGGTGCAGAATGTGATGATGATAGCACCGACTACCTACTACGTCAGACTGGCGCAATCCATCTTGTTCCGGGGAGCAGGCATGTCAATTGTCTGGCCAGAATTTCTGGCAATGACAGGTGTTGGCATTGTCTTCTTTATCCTTTCCCTTTCACGCTTCCGGAAATCTGTTATCAAAGGCAACTAGACCTGTCAAGAAGATTCCTGACAGGTCTATGCAAGAGAATGGCAGTCTGGCTGTTATTTCCAGACCGGTGCATATTCAACAGGAATCCAGGTATAGGTTCCTTCTGAAGCAGGGACAACATACCCAATGCCAGGGAATGGCAGATGCATCCCTGCAATCAATTCATGACTGTCAGCCACCCGTTTCAAGAAAGCATAGCGGGTGATTTTTGCGGTTTCAGGTTCAGAATCGTATTCAATGGAAACCTCTGGATGGGCAAATTGGATAGCATGGCTATGGACAATATCGCCCCAGACCAGCAATTTGGAACCATCGGAAGTGATTTCCAATGCGGTATGCCCTGGCGTATGACCATAAGCGGCAACTGCCTTGATGCCCGGAACAATCTCAGTTTCAGCTTCAATCGGCTTCCAATGTTCTTCATCGACATACGGGCGGGTGGACTGCTGTGCCAACTTGAAGAAGATCTGACGCTCCAAAGGTGCCCGGGCTGCCGTCTGTTCCGACAGCCAATACTGGTTATCAACCTTGTTCACATAAACAACCGCATTCGGGAAGACCTTCTTGTTATCTTTGCTCAATCCACCCGTATGGTCGCCATGCAGATGGGTCAATATGATGGTGTCAACCTGTTCAGGCTGATAACCTGCCGCTTTGAAGTTTTCTATGATATGCCCCTGCTGATCACTGCCAAACAGCTTTCCGGCACCGGCATCAATCAAGACAAGATGGTCACCGGTATGGACCAGATAGCCATTGATCGGTGACTGGATCTTGACGGTCTGTCCATAGTGATGCATCAGAATCTGGTTGATCTGTTCAGGATCCATGTTCTTCAACAGGTCAGGATGGAACTCAAATGTTCCATCAAACAAAGCGGTTACTTCAAACTGACCGACCATGGTACGGTAATAGCCAGGCACCTGTTGTCTGATCTGTGCTGGTACCTGTTGGACCTGTTCTGCTTCTGATGAAGCTTCAGGCACTGCCAAATCTGCCTGAGGCTGCTGCACCTGTTTGGCTTCAGTCTGAGGCGTACGGGACTTTTTCCCGGCAGCTTGCACCTGTGCCATCAAAGACAGACTCAACAGGGAAACCAATAACCCTGAAGCAACTTTCTGATATCTTGACATCCATTTCCTCCACTTGTTTTCCAATGACTGATACATGTACAACAACATCAATCTTATCAGTACTTGAGATAATTCTAAAAACCAGTGCCTTCAACTTTTCGGCTTCTTCCCGCCAAATACCGGAATGTAGCTGAATTCACCATAATCCTTGATACGTTCCATATTTTTCAGTGTTTCCATATCTTCATCGGAAATCACAAAACCGACAGCACCATTGGCTCTCATATGCGCTGGATTTTCTGTTTTCGGAATGACAATCATACCAAGCTGAATGTCATAACGGATACACAGTTGAGGAACCGTCACACCGTATTTCCCTGCCATTTCTGCAATCTGTGGGTTCTTTAATGATTCACCGTGTGCTATTGGGGAATATGCTGCCAGCACAATCTCCTTTTTTTGACAATATGCCATCAGTTCCAAAGGTGTATTACCAATATGGCATAGTATCTGATTGACCATTGGTTTGACCGTCGCTGTTTCCCAAAGACTGTCTATATCTCCTTGTAGAAAATTCGAGATGCCGATTGCACGGACTTTCCCTGCTGCAAGCGCATCTTCCATGGCTTTCCAAACTTGGCGGTTTTCTTCTAAGTAACGGTTGTCCGACTGGTTGACATCTGCCCATGGCTGTGGACTATGGATCAGCATCAGGTCAATATAATCCAATCCCATCACTGAAAGGCTTCGATCAATGGAATCTACAGCTGCTTCATAAGACTTATGTTCCGCTGCCACCTTGGATGTTACAAAAAGCTGATTCCTAGGTATGCTGCAGGTCCGGATACCCTCACCAACACCTTGTTCATTCCGGTAAGCCTGTGCTGTATCAAAATGCCGGTATCCAATGGCTACAGCCTGTCTGACTGCCTCAGCTACACGGTTATCCCTGATGAACCATGTCCCTAATGCCAATATGGGAACGACAACACCATTTGATAATGTGATTGCTTTGTCATACATGTTGAAAACTCCCTCCAGATTCATGCTGTTTTCTGCATTATGGATGTATTTTCTGGTTTTCTCAAAAAAGCTTCCAGACTCCCCTATCATCAAATGAAGTGGTCTCCTTGTTCAGAAAACCAGCACTTCTGTTTACAATAGCACTTTCACTTTTCTGACCGCTATTTAACGTTATCAACTGTGAAACCTACCACTGACATTCCATCATCACAAAATGTACCGACCGCAGGAACGCCCCGCCGTACATTAAAACTGTTGGAAGCCATTGTTCTGATTGTTGGGTTGGTTATCGGCTCTGGCATCTTCAAGGCGCCTTCCGCTGTTGCAGGCATGACAGGTGACAGTTCTTTGATGTTCATAGCATGGATTCTTGGCGGTGTGGTTTCCCTGATCGGTGCACTTTGCTATGCTGAACTGGCTACCGCCTTTCCCCATGCTGGTGGAGACTATCATTTCATTGAACGGGCATATGGCAAATCTGTTGCTTTCCTGTTTGGCTGGGCAAGGATTTCCGTTATCACCACCGGTTCAGTTGCTCTGCTGGCATTTGTCTTCGGTGATTATATGGAACGCCTGTTCCCCCTGAGCTTCGGCAGTCTGCCATGTGGTCCTTTCATCTATGCCGTCGCTATCATTGTCATCCTTTCCTGGCTGAATATCCGGAACATCAAGACCGGTATGCGGACTCAGGCATTGTTCACCGCCATTCAGATACTCTGCCTGCTACTCATCATTGGCAGCGCCCTTTTCCTGACTTTCACAGGAACTGGCAATTCACAGCCATCACCATCGGCAACATCTGCCCAGTCCATAAACCTCTCGGGGTTTGGTCTGGCAATGGTCTTTATCCTATTGACATTCGGTGGATGGAACGAAGCTGCTTATATCAGTGCTGAACTGGAAAACGGCAGAAAGAACATGGTCCGTGCCCTTATCCTGTCCATTTCTATCATTACAGTACTTTACCTCTTAGTGACCTGGTCTTACTGGACTAGTTTGGGGTTGCCAGGCATGACATCCTCAAAAACCCTTGCCGCAGACACCATGCAGCTGGTCTGGGGTGATGCAGCTGAAAAAATCATCTCACTGATGATTGCCATTTCATCAGTGACCTCCATCAATGCCACCATTATTGTTGGTGCCCGTTCTAGCTATGCAATGGGGCAAGACTGGAAACCGCTTGGCAGACTTGGTGTCTGGAACACCGAAAGGAATACACCTGTCAACGCCTTGATTGTGCAATGCATTGCATCCATCGTGCTGGTTATCCTGGGGACCCTGATTGGTGGTGGATTCAATTCCATGGTCGAGTTCACCGCTCCGGTTTTCTGGCTATTTTTCCTGTTGACCGGTATCGCATTATTCATTCTGCGGAGACAATCCCTTGCAGACAATGCTTTCCGGGTACCGTTCTATCCTGTCCTGCCCGTCATTTTCTGCCTGACCTGTGCCTATATGCTCTGGTCCAGCCTGTCATATGTCTATAACCAGTCCCTTGGCAACATCAATGCAGCATGGATTGGTGTCGGTGTCCTCTTGATTGGATTCGTACTTCTAGGGATAATCAAGCGTTTCCACACAACAACGGAACAGGCTTCATCATCCAACCATACTTTATAACGATTTATGGAAGATTTGAAAAAAAGAAAATGGAAAACTGCCATCGTTGTCATCGGTATTGCCGCCCTGCTTCATATCTTAGTTATTTTCTTCGGAAGGAACATGTATGGCATTGATGAAGTCACTGGTCCCAAATTGGATGCAGGTTTTATCACCACTTGGCCAGAAACTGTGAAAGGCATGTTGAAAACGGCTGAAGTCAATAAAAATGATGTTGTTTATGACCTGGGATGTGGTGATGGACGCATTGTCATCGCTGCCGCACAGATTTATGGTGCCCATGGTGTTGGCATTGACCTGAATCCCAAACGTATTGATGAGGCCAATGAAAACGCCAAAGCCGCCAAAGTCCAGCATCTGGTGAAATTTGAAGTCGGTGACTTCTACAAGGTTGATTTCTCTGATGCAACGGTTGTTGCCCTCTACCTACCCCAACAAATCAACTATGAATTGCGTCCTTATCTCTGGAAACAGTTGAAAGTCGGTACCCGGGTCGTCTCCAATGAATCTGATATGGGACCAGAATGGCCTGCTGAGAAAATTGAGAAAGTCGGTCCAAAAACTGTTTATATGTGGACCATCACTGAAGACATCAAACAGAAAGCCGCCAGCATTGAACTGCCTGAACGGCCTTGAAACTGAGCGTATAATTAGAGCTGTGTTGTATTAGTATAACATCAACAATTTGCCTGCTAAAACCATACCGAGGTAATCCAGACTCATATACACAGCTTGGATGCTTTCATTGCCCTTTATTCAAGACAAGTGGCAGACAAGGTTCCAGGGAAAGTGCTTTCAGCTAGATAATATCCTAAAATATAATTTGTTCTTTCCCATACAGTTGAAAACCCACGGAATTTTTCAATTCCTGTGGGTTTTCAACAGACAGCCGGTAATTTTTGCGGTTAGAAGGTGCTCTGGCGTTTTGCCGCCTTTTCACGTGCCTTTCGCAAGTCTTCTTTCTTCTTTGCTTCTTCTTCTTTGCGTTTGATGGCATTCTGACGGCGTTTTTCGGTCTTCATCCGGTTTTCTTCGACTTCTTTCAGGTGTTTTTCTCTAGCTTTCTGTTTCTGTTCGTAATCCTTGACATTCTGTTCTTTTTCTTTTGGCGTCATCAGATTACCCCGATGCTTTTCGTTTGGCGAATCCGTAATACCACGGGCAGCCAGTTCACGTTTCTTTTCTTTTTCCTGAACTTTTTTCAGCCTGGCTTCATGGGATTGGGCATTTTCATAACGGTCTGGTGCATCGGCAATCCTATCCATTTCATTAATGTCATGTTGCAGATCGCTCTGACGGACATCATTTGCACGTTTGAACCGTTTTGCTTCAACTTCCAGCATACTTAATGCACGTGCATCGGTGCGTTTCTGGGCTTCTGCCTCTTCATAACACCAATAGACAAAAAATTTATCATTGCAAATCAGTTTTTCGTTATAAAGCCGTGCATCAATATTTTTCTTTTCCTG
>JBJEXA010000238.1:0-6112 GCA_051885335.1 Oxalobacter sp.
GAAGGCGGTGTCATCAAGATTGATGATGCAATGAAGCAGGTGCCATCGGATTTTGTGGTGAAGGATTTTGGCCTGCAGATTGATGATGTCATGGTCAATCTGGGCGAGAAGAATGCTACTGTGGGGAGTGTCCTTTCAGAAGGTGTCCGCATCCAGTTTGCGATGAAGGCACCTCCGGCTAACGTTCAGCAGAAGGCTCGGACTGCTGTTCATCAGGCGGCAAAAGCGGCAGGTGGTAGTTTCGGATTCTTGGTTGACCGGATTGATCTCAAGGATTGGAGCATCTTTTTCCAGAATGTCTTGGCTGGCAAGAATGTCACAACGCAGGTGGACAATCTGAATATCAGTGTTGAGAAACTTTCCAGTAATTTAGCACAGCCAGCACCGGTCACGGTGACAGCAAAAGTCAACAAGCGAGGAACCCTTGATGTCAAAGGGACAGTGGCACCCTCCCCGCTGAAAGCTGATATGAACCTGAACCTTAAGGATGTGGATATTACGTTTATTCAGCCATTTATTGATGAAAAGGTCAACCTGACACTGCGGCGGGCAGACCTGTCTGTTCAGGGACGGGCACAGGTGGCCAAGGCTGGTGACAGCCTGAAAGGGACGTTTGTCGGGAATGCTGCCATCAGCCGTCTGGTCACTATCGACCAGATAACGAGAGAACCGTTTGTTGATTGGAATATCCTGAAACTCAACGGTATCAGGGCGGACCTCGAACCGTTGAATGTCGTGGTTGATCAGATTTTGTTGGATAAGTTCTTTGCCAGGATCATCCTGAGGGAGAGCGGTATCCTGAATATCCATGATATCCTGCGGAGCAAAGCAGGTGGTAAAAAGAGCTTGACCCAGAGTGATGAGGGGCTGCCGTTTGACAAGCCGGAAGATGCTGCCAAACCATTGGAGGTTGTAGCAGAAGGAGAGAGACCGGCATCAGAAGATGCTGTAAGGACACCACCGATTTCAACGTTGGGGGCAATGGAACCACATAATGAGGTTCCGGATGAGATTGCACCGGAAGATACGGTTTATGCATCTGCTGGTGAAGGAACACCACCGAATTATTCGCTGGCAGTCCGGAAATTCACACTGACTGATGGCCGTGTCCGCTTTACCGATAATTTCATCCGCCCGCACTATACGGCGAATCTGATGAATCTGCGCGGTACAGTAAAACATATCTCGACCCGTCCGGATACCCAGTCGCATATTGAGGTTTATGGCAAGGTCAATGGCGCGCCGTTGAACATCACTGGTGCGGCGAATCTGTTAAGTCAGAAGCTGTCGCTTGATCTCAAGGCATCGGTCAAAGGAATGGAGCTGTCGCAGTTCAGTTCATATTCCGGCAAATATATCGGCTATGGCATTGCTAAAGGCAAGTTGTCGTTTGATGTGGCTTATAAGATTAAGGACCGCAAGCTTCAGGCGGAAAACCAGTTGATCCTGGATCAGCTGACGCTGGGCAAGGAAGTTGAAAGTCCTGATGCGATCAAGCTCCCAGTCCGTCTGGCACTCGCTCTGCTCAAGGACCGCAATGGTGTCATTGACCTGAACCTGCCGGTTGGCGGTTCACTGGATGATCCGCAGTTCTCGGTTGGCGGCATTATCATCAAGGTGATTGTCAATGTGCTGACCAAGGCAGTTACTGCACCGTTCAACCTGCTGGCATCGCTGGTCGGTGACAGTGATGTAGAACTGTCCAATCTGCCATTTGATCCAGGAACTGCAGTGATCACTGCTAAGGAAACGAAAGTGCTTGAATTTCTGTCGAAGGCCTTGGATGAGCGTCCGGCATTGCAACTTGAGATTACCGGTAAATATGACCCGGAAATTGATGCTGTTGGTTTGGGCAAAAAGCGCATCCTTCGGAAAATGCGTGAAATGAAACGCAAGGAACAGGGGCTTTCCAGTGCAGACAAAGTCGTTATCGGTGATACTGAATATGCTGATAAGTTGAAACGGTTGTACAAGAGTGAGAAATTCGAGAAACCAACCAACTGGATCGGTCTGGATAAATCCCTGCCGACCGAAGAAATGGAACTGCTGTTGTCCAAGCATTATGCGAAGTCAGTCACGGAGGATGATCTGCTGAAACTGGCGAATGAGCGTGGACTGGCAGTTAAGGAATGGCTGCTGGAAAACGGCAAGATTCCGGATGACCGGCTGTATGTTCTTCAGAGTGAGAAAGACACCGGCGGAGCCAATAAGGTGGATTTCTCGTTGCGTTGATTGCAGGGGATTTCTAGAAAGGGAAAGCGCCTAGGTTTTTGGGCGCTTTCTCTTCATTTTTTCCTGAATACCAGATCCCAGACATCATGTCCCAAACGCAGTCCCCGTTTTTCGAATTTGGTGACGGGGCGATAATCCGGACGGGGAGCATAGCCTTCCGCGGTGTTGATCAGTAGAGGTTCTGCACTGAGGACTTCCAGCATCTGTTCCGCATAATTTTCCCAGTCAGTTGCACAGTGCAAGTAAGCCCCCTGTCTGAGTTTGGTGCAGAGAAAATGCACGAAACCGGACTGAATTAGGCGCCGTTTTTGGTGTTTGGCTTTATGCCAAGGGTCAGGAAAGAAGACGTGGACACCAGCAAGGGAATTGTCGGGAATCATGTTTTCCAGCACTTCCACTGCATCGTGCTGGATGATGCGGATGTTCTTCAGCTGTTTTTCACCGATGAGTTTCAACAGTGCGCCGATACCTGGGGTGTGTACTTCTACACCAATGAAATCTAGATGAGGCAGTGAAGCAGCAATGGCCGCGGTGGTCTCGCCCATGCCGAAACCGATTTCGAGGATAGTATCTGCCTGACGGTTGAACAGGGTGGTGTAGTCCAGCAGCTGTTTTTCATATGGTATGCAGAAGGTAGGCCCCAGTTCCTGAAGGGCTCGTTCCTGACCTGTTGAGATGCGTCCTGCCCGGGTGACAAAACTGCGGATGCGGCGTGATTCTGGGTCATAGAACATGGGTTTGCCGGCTTTGTTTGTCTGTGGCTGGTCAGGCATGGTCTTTTTCAGGGATTCAGGACAATAAAAAACCCGCCTAAGCGGGTCTATTCTGCGGTTTTTGGTGCCCACGGAGGGATTTGAACCCCCACACCTCGCGGCACATGGACCTGAACCATGCGCGTCTACCAATTCCGCCACGTGGGCATTTCCAATTTCAACAACTAAGAACAGTTTTTATCGAAAGAGACGCCCATTATAACGGTCTCTCTGGTTTTGTCAATACTCTTGCAGAAGCGGTGAAAAAAAAGCATCATGTTGCTGTTCAAATACCGGTCGTGCTTTTCCCCATCAGCAACCATTGCGAGGACTTGATGAAAAAACCGATGAAAAAATATCTTTATCCCATTCCAAGCCGGGTGGAAATCATAGACGCTCTGCGGGAAACTTCCCGTGGTTATGGTGTCAAGACGTTGGCTAAAGCGCTTCAGGTCAAGACAACGGAATTTGAAGGGTTCATAAAGCGGTTGGATGCAATGGTGCGTGATGGGCAGATTGTTCAGGATGCCAAAGGCAGTTATAAGGTCAATACGTCAGCCCGTTTCATTACAGGGTATGTCCAGGGGCATCCAGATGGTTTCGGTTTCTTGATCCGTGATGATGGGGAAGCCCCTATTTTCCTGTCTGAGCGGGAGATGTATAAGGTGATGCCGAATGACCGGGCAGATGTCCGTATCATCGGTTATGACAACAAGGGCCGTCCAGAGGGGACAATTGTTACGGTGACTTCCCGTTCTACTACCCATATTGTTGGCAGGCTCGTCCGAGAAGATGGTATCTGGCGGATTATCCCAGAAGACCGACGGATTGCCCATGACATTCTGTTGGATGGGAAGCCAGGGAAAGCGGTAGAAGGTCAATATGTCAATGCGGAACTGACAGCGCAACCAACCCGTTATGCACCACCGATGGCAAAGATTGTCGAGGTGTTGGGGAACCGGGAGGATTCTGGTATCGAGATAGAGATTGCTGTCCGTAAGTTTGGCCTGCCCCATGTTTTTTCATCGGCTGCGTTGCAGCAGGCGGAGAAACTGCCGGATACGGTGCAGCCTGATGAAGTGATAGGGCGTATTGATCTGCGGGATGTTCCATTGGTCACCATTGATGGTGAGGATGCACGGGATTTTGATGATGCTGTCTATTGTATGCCGGTGACAGTCAGGGGGGATAATGGTCATCGGTTAATTGTGGCAATTGCGGATGTCAGCCATTATGTTCAGCCGGGAACGTCGTTGGATGAGGATGCGCTTGCCCGGGCAACATCCACGTATTTTCCACGCAGGGTCATTCCGATGCTGCCGGAAAAACTGTCGAATGGCATCTGTTCGCTGAATCCGGATGTTGACCTTCTAGTGATGGTCTGTGATGCGGTGGTGTCTTCAGAAGGCAATGTGACTGCCTACCAGTTTTATCCAGCTGTCATGCATTCAGCGGCAAGGCTGACTTATACAGAAGTTTTCGCCATTCTGCAGAATCCAACAGGACCGGAAGCACTTCAACGCAAGGGGTTGGTACAGCATCTTCAGGATCTTTATGGGCTTTATCAGGTTTTGGCCCAGGCTAGGGAACACCGGGGAGCGGTTGATTTTGAAACAATCGAGACAGAGATTGTCTGTAATGATAATGGCAAGATTGAGAAAATCCTGCCGCGGGTACGTAATGATGCCCATAAATTGATTGAAGAATGTATGTTGGTCGCCAATGTCTGTGCTGCGGATTTTATTGCCCGCCATCAGCATTATGGCCTGTACCGTATTCATGCCCGCCCCAGCAGCGAAAAACTCCAGCAGGTCAGGGCATTCCTGGCATTGTCAGGGATTGTCCTCGGTGGTGGAGAATCACCAGAACCAACGGATTATGCTGCTGCTGCCCGGCAGTTTACCGGCCGGCCGGATGCCTCCCTATTGCAGACGATGCTGCTGCGTTCAATGCAGCAAGCAGTTTATACCCCGGAGAATATCGGTCATTTCGGCTTGGCGTTTGAGGCATATATGCACTTCACCAGTCCTATCCGCCGTTATCCTGATCTGCTGACCCATCGGGTCATCAAGGCGATACTGGCAGGTGGAAAATATGTCCCCCAGGGGATCAACCGGAAAAAACTCAACCTGGATGTGGCGGCATCTATCCGGAAACAGGTCATGCAGGATCGGCATGCTGATAGCAGTGCCAAAAAGGTCAGTAAAGAACAAGCTGTCTGGGAGATGCTGGGATTGCACTGTTCTGCCAATGAACGCCGTGCGGATGAGGCATCGCATGATGTAGAACAGTGGCTGAAATGCTGGTATATGCGGGATAAGTTGGGCGAAGAGTTTGTGGGAATGATTACCAGCGTTACCGGTTTTGGTGTGTTTGTCGGGTTGGAAGGTCTATATGTTGAGGGATTGGTGCATGTGACGGATCTGGGGCAGGATTATTATCATTACGATGATATCCGCCGAGAACTGCGCGGCGAGCGTACTGGTGTCTGTTTCCATTTGGCAGACAAGGTCAAGGTGCAGGTTTCCCGTGTCAATCTGGATGCTCGTCAGATTGATTTCCATTTGGTTGAAGGACCGTTTCATCCTGATGTAACACCGAAGGCAGAAACCGGCGATCAGGTTTCATCGGAACAGGGCAAGGCATGAGAGGACAGGAGTTACCATGAAGAACAAGGCGGTATTTGGCTTTCATGCGGTTGTTTCACGTATTCGTCATGAGCCATCTTCTGTAGAGATGGTTTATGTGGATGCTGGTCGGACAGACCGTCGTATGCAGGATTTGCTGGAACTTGCCAAATCATCAGGTGTCCGTATTATCCAGACGGATGGGGTACGTCTTGACAGGATGGTGGGAACACACCGTCATCAGGGAGTGGTTGCGATGGCTGAACCGCTTTCTCTCGCAAGAAACCTGGATGAACTGTTGGATGCTATTGAGGGACCGCCGCTCCTACTGGTGTTGGATAGCATTACCGATCCGCATAATCTGGGAGCCTGTTTCCGGGTTGCAGACAGTGTGGGAGCACATGCCATCATTGCTCCCAAAGACCGTTCTGTTGGGATCAATGCGACAGTGGAAAAGGTTGCCAGTGGTGCTGCACAAACGGTGCCTTATCTGACAGTGAC
>JBJEXA010000239.1:0-6084 GCA_051885335.1 Oxalobacter sp.
GAAACCCAAGAACAACGAACGTCCACGCAGGAACCGCCGTAACGACAATAAAGAAGAGAAAGTAAAATCCTCTGCTACTGATTCAGAAGAAAACCAATCAGCATCAGGAAAACCACAGCGTCAGCGCCGGAACAAGAATGAAAAGGCTGAACGCAATCCAGAAGACCGTCGGCAATCCAAGCAGGAACCTATGCCCCAACAGGATGCCAATGGACAGGAACCAGCCAAAGAACCGTCCGTTATGGTTGAAAATACAGTTGCTGATACAACACCATCTCAAGATGAAAAAACATCTCATCGCCGTGACCGCAGGAACCGTTCAAGAAACCGTCGTGAAAACTTGCAAGAAAACGTCCGAGAAACCTCTTCTGATGTATCAGCGATAGCAGAACAGGTTCCAGGAACCGCCGGACAGGCAGTGATAGAATCCGAACCTGGCAAACAGGAAGAATCGGATAAACCATCCCGTACCAATGACCGCCGTTCCCGAACCAGGCGTTCCCGTTTCAATCAACAGGAGCCAGTATCCGTTATAGATGAAACCGCTGTTGAAACAACTGTACAGACAGAACAGACGGCAACTCCGGTAGCAGAAGCAACCGTTGTTGAAAATACCGTTGTCCAGATAGAAAGCGTTGAAACCATTGTGTCAGAAACGCCTGTTCCAGAAGAAACAACAACTGCTGTACCGGTTTTGGAAGAAAACACTGTTGTTGACGTTCAACCGATAATCGAGTCTGCTTCTGTTGAATCCCCTACACCCGCATCAATAGTAGAACAGGGACAAAAAAACGTTGAAACCGACTTACCGGTCATAGGAACAACTGAGCCTGTCAAGGCAGAACCTGAACCTGAGGCTGACGCAGACATTGATCTGGACAAAATCCTACAGGAAGCAGGGTTGACAATGGCTTCAACCAATCCTGAAAAAATGAAACAGCTTCAAACAGCAATGGAACAGGAAGAACCTGCTCCGCGCCCTGTCCGTAGAAGGCGGAAACGGGTTGTCATTGTTGATGAGGGGCCCCTTATTCAGGTAAATACCAAACCGAACCAGCCAGAACAGTGATGACTATTAAAAAACCGCGTTTTTATGAACTAAACGCGGTTTTTTTAAACGGATAGCATAGGATTGAACAGTCAAATGAACCGTCAAACATCGGACAGCACCCAGACGGATAACGGTGATATTCATTCAATCCGCGATGCCTTGGGACGCCCGCTGAAAGATTTGCGGATATCAGTCACCGACCGTTGCAATTTCCGCTGCCTTTACTGCATGCCCAAGCAGGTATTTGGTAAAGACTTCCGGTTTATCCGCCACCAAGACATGCTCTCCTTTGAAGAAATCACTCGATTGGCCAGATGTTTTGTAAAACTGGGCATTACCAAAATCCGCCTGACAGGTGGAGAACCTCTCCTCCGCCGGCATATCGAACGGCTCATAGCCTATCTGGCAAAATTGGAGACACCAGATGGGAAACCATTGGACTTGACATTGACCACCAATGGCTCTGTTCTGATGCAGAAAGCCCAATCATTGTTCGATGCAGGCCTGAAACGGGTCACCATTTCACTGGATGCCATCAACAACAACATTTTCATGAAAATGAATGATGTCGGCTTCCCTGTAGACAAAATCCTTCATGCCATTGAACACGCTGTAAAAGTCGGTTTTTCCCCAGTCAAAGTCAATGCCGTTATCCGGAAAGACTACAACCAAGACCAGATACTCCCACTTGCCCGCTATTTCAGGCATACCCCCGTCATTCTGAGATTCATTGAATATATGGATGTCGGCTCTAATATCGACTGGAATCGGGAACAGATTGTCCCTGCCTCACAGATTGTCGAAACCATCAACCGACATTTTCCGATTGAACCGTTGGAAGCCAACTATCTTGGTGAAACAGCAGAACGTTGGCGTTATAAAGATGGAAGTGGTGAATTAGGCATCATTTCCAGCATCACCCAACCTTTCTGTGCTGACTGCATACGGATCAGATTATCAACTGAGGGCAAAATTTACCCCTGCCTGTTTTCAACAGAAGGTTTCGACCTTCAGGCTTTGCTCCGTTCTGAACAGTCTGACCGGCAGATTATACAGGCAATCGCCACGTACTGGCACAATCGATCGAACCAGTATTCCAAATTGCGGAAAGAACAAGGCCAGTCATTGACTGGACAGAAGATTGAAATGCATTACATTGGCGGCTAAAACTTTTAAAATATCACTGGACTTTCTCTAATGCGTATTTAGATATCATCTTAAGATTCGAGTCAAAAAAGGAAAAAATATGTACAGAAAAACATTCGTTACAGTTTTAATATCTTTCTTAATATTTAATACTAATGTCTTTGCTAAAGGAATTAGAAACATGACAAGACAAGAAATTGCAGATAGTAACTTAGGAACTTTATTTAATATAACAACAAAAAATAATAATGGGCCTGACAAAGAATTTATGGATATCCTTCAAAAATATATTTTTGGTGAAGTCTTTACTGTCGGTAATTTAGATATTAAAACTAGAGAATTGCTAACAGTAACATCATTAAGCGTTATGCAGACTCTTCCTCAACTAAAGGCACATATCAACGGTGCTTTAAATGCAGGAATTCAACCTGTTGAAATTAGAGAAACAATATACCAATGTGCTCCTTTTATCGGTTTCCCAAAAACTTTAAATGCTATCAGCATATTTAATGAAGTTGTCAAAGAAAGAGGTCTTGAAAAAGAACTGAAAAGTGCATCAACAGTAAAAGAGGAAGAAAGATTTGAAAAAGGATCCGCTATTCAGAACCCGATATATGGTGATGAAATTGTAAAAAATATGAAAGGGTTGCCAAATGATATGGATGATGATGTTGCAAGATTCTTGACAGAAGTTTGTTTCGGTGACTTTTATACAAGGGAAAGTCTTGATATTAAAAAAAGAGAACTTATGACAATCGCAGTACTTACAACAATAGGAAATACAGGCGTTTTAAAGAGTCATATCAAAGGTAATCTAAAAGCAGGAAATTCAATAAAAACAATAACTGCTGCTATTATTCAAGTTATGCCTTATGTCGGCTTTCCTAATGCTTTTGCCGCCTTGAACACAGTTAAAGAAGTAATCAATGAACAATAATTTCATACTCCCACTTTCCAAGCAACACCCTGAGTTATGAAAACAATACGATCCGTCATATACATGCCTACATGATCTCCTAGAATGCCGTTACCGAAGGATATCATTATCCGCATCTCTATCCAGGCAGATGATGAGAACATCAAGGAGAAAAATCTTGCTGTATAAGGAGGATGTAACTGCCCATTCAAAGAATCGGATTAACTGACGACAGCAGGATATTTAAATGTTGCGAGACAGTGTTCAAGCCCAGAAAACTATTGACGGACAGAGATTAAATAGAATATCATTATGCTTTTCGGGGCGTAGCGCAGCCTGGTAGCGCAACTGCTTTGGGAGCAGTGGGTCGGATGTTCGAATCATCTCGCCCCGACCATATCCAGAAAGGCTGTCGTCAAGACAGCCTTTTTTATTTTTGAAGAAAATGCCAGATTTCTGAACTGCCCTTAGCTCAGCTGGATAGAGCAACGGCCTTCTAAGCCGTAGGTCAGGGGTTCGAATCCTGTAGGGCAGGCCAATACCTGGTATGTACTGAGAAGCATGCCATCCGATATCGTCCTGCAATCCGAGATTTTCAAGGCATTAGGTCATCCTGCACGTCTAGTTATAGTAAAGGCTCTTCGCAATGGTGAAAAATGCGTATGTGAATTGCAACCACTGATAGGTAGCAGCCTGCCGACTATATCACGCCATTTATCCATCCTGAAAAACGCCAGAGTGATTTCATCTGAGAAACGCGGTCAGAACATCTTTTACCGTTTGAAATTAAATTGCCTTAGCCATATCTTTGATTGTCTGGATAACCCTTCTGAGACCCCTGCTTCAGACCAATGCCATAGCTGTTAGCTTTTGTAAAAAACGACAGGTTTGAAAATGCTCAACCGCCCTTTCCAGAATCCAAGTAGCTCTTGCCTTAATGACCAATAGCTTTCTATAAGGATTCTATTGAAAGTTCCAGCTGACTTAGGTTAGAAAACCGGAAAATCCATAAAAAATGCCCATCCAATAAGATGAACATTTGTATCTAGAAGAAATCAGCAACCATTAAAAACAGATTCCCCTTTGTTCAACGTTTCTCTGATTTTTCTGTTGGTTTCCGGTCTGCTTCAGAAGGTATCGGGGACTTGGCATCTAACAACTGTACAAAAATCTCATTGCGCTTCACCATTGCCAATTCACTTCTGGCACGTTCTTCAATTGCTTCTTCTCCTTCCTGGAGACTCTTGATATCTGATGCCAACCGCGCGTTCCTGGCTTTCAGCTCTTCATTATGTTTTGTCGTGGTTGCCAGCTGGTTTTTCAACTCCCAAACACGCATCCACCCGCCTTTTCCAAACCAAAGCGGGTATTGGATGGCAATAACAAGAAGTGCCAGTATGATGGTTACAGCTCGTTTAGATGTAAACATAGCAGCCTACTGAAAAGACAGCACTGACAACACTGTTCAGTCTAAATCCATAAGCTTTATCGAATGCAATAAAAAGCATCCCTTCCTGGATAGCTTGCAACTTCACCCAAATCTTCTTCAATACGGAGCAGCTGATTGTATTTGGCAATGCGATCAGAACGGGACAGGGACCCTGTCTTGATCTGCAATGCGTTGGTGCCGACAGCCAAATCAGCAATTGAAGAATCTTCTGTTTCACCGGAACGATGTGAGACAACAGCGGTATACCCAGCACGCTTTGCCATCTCAATTGCAGCAAAAGTTTCCGTCAATGTACCGATCTGGTTGATCTTGATCAGGATGGAATTTGCAATGCCCTGTTTGATGCCTTCACGCAGAATCTTCGTATTGGTGACAAACAGATCATCCCCAACCAACTGAACCCGGTCTCCCAATCTTTCCGTCAGGTAAGCCCAACCATTCCAGTCATCTTCTGCCATCGCATCTTCAATCGAAATGATTGGGTATTTATCACACCAGTTTTCCAGCAGTGCAGTGAATTCCTCAGCAGAAAGCACCAGTCCTTCACCTGTTAAATGGTATTTACCATCCCTATAGAATTCACTGGCAGCACAATCCAAACCAATGCAGACATCCTTGCCAGGCACATAGCCTGCTTTTTCAATGGCAGACAAAATCAACTGGATGGCTTCTTCATGATGTGCAATGGAAGGTGCAAAACCACCTTCATCACCAACTGAAGTTGGCAACCCTTTGGCCTGCAGGATTTTTTTCAACGCCTGGAACACTTCTGCTCCGCAACGGAGTGCCGAAGAGAAAGTCGGTAGACCAACAGGGATAATCATGAATTCCTGGATATTCAGATTGTTGTCTGCATGGGCACCACCATTGACAACATTCATCATTGGTACAGGCAATTGCATGCCGGCAGAACCACCGAAATAACGGTACAAGGGCAAACCCGCTTCCTCAGCCGCCGCCTTTGCCACTGCCAGGGAAACTGCCAGCATGGCATTTGCCCCCAGACGGCTCTTGTTTTCTGTACCATCCAAATCAATCAGCGTTCTATCAAGGAAAGCCTGTTCGCTGGCATCCAGACCAATAATCGCTTCAGCAATTTCTGTATTGATATGTTCGATGGCATTCAATACGCCTTTGCCATTGAAACGGCTGGCATCACCATCACGGAGCTCAATGGCTTCACGCGAACCAGTCGATGCACCAGAAGGAACCGCTGCACGACCTAAAACACCTGATTCCAGTAAAACATCACATTCGACTGTAGGATTACCACGCGAATCCAAGATCTCACGGCCGATAATATCAACGATTGCACTCATATATTCTTTATAACACTCAAAATCTTTTAATAATCAATCTGCTATCAGAATCCAAAACCTGCCATCCCGCTTTGTTTGATGACCTTGTCCAAAGCAGCCAACTGAATCAGCAGATCTTTCATACGCCCCAACGGCACGGCATTCGGACCATCTGACAATGCCTTCTCGGGATTTGGATGGGTTTCCATGAACACCCCGGCTA
>JBJEXA010000240.1:0-6029 GCA_051885335.1 Oxalobacter sp.
TATACCGCTGACCGTTACCGGTTGGGTTATGGCGGGGGATTTTTCGACCGTACCCTTGAAGGGCAGGACAATATCCTGACTATTGGTGTGGCATACAGCTGTCTGAAAACCGTTTTCCAAACAGAAAAGTTCGATATGCCACTCAGTGCCATCATCACAGAGGCAGGGATTGAATGAGCCAACTTTCAGAAAATGCTTATTCTCAGTTCCTGCCGTATTTTTTATTAGCGAAGGGTTTGTTTGCCGTCTTCAATGAAGAAATAAAGGAATATTGCGGGTTTCCCTTTTTCCCGCCGCTTATGTTCTAATACCATTTTCAATCAATTTCTTGCCGGTGAAATGCGAATCCTAATTGTCCGCGTCTCCTCTTTGGGTGATGTTGTCCATAATCTGCCCGTATTGGCGGATATCCATCGCCATTACCCGGATGCTATCATCGACTGGGTGGTTGAAGAAGGTTATGTGGGGCTGGTCAAGCAGAACTGTCATGTCAATGAGGTGATTCCTTTTGCGTTGCGCCGGTGGCGTAAGCATCCTTTTTCTTTATCGACCCGTGCAGATTTTGCCGCTTTCCGCAAGCGTTTGAAAGCACAGGCGTATGACTGGGTGTTTGATACGCAGGGATTGCTAAAGACGGGCATCATCATGGGTTTTTCACAGACAACCCCTGAAGGCAAAAAGGTTGGGTTGGGTAACAGGACCGATGGGTCGGGTTATGAGCCGGTTTCCCGTTTTTTCCATGATGAGAGCATCAAGATGGAAAAGCATATCCATGTGGTGCAGCGTAGCCGGGAGATGATTGCGAAGGCAATGGGATATACTATTGACACACCGCCGGATTTTGGACTGACAGTTTCCACAGGACATCATGACTGGATACCAGATCAGCCTTTTGCATTGTTTTTCCATGGGACTTCCCGCGACTCCAAAAAATGGGCGCATCCGAACTGGCTCCGGATTGGGGCAATGCTGCATGAGAAAGGGTTGAAGATTCTGTTGCCTTGGGGGAATCCGGCTGAGAAAGTCGAGGCAGAAAGGCTGGCAACAGATTTGGAAGATGCTAGGGTATTGCCTCGGCTGTCCATCACAGATATGTCCACTGTGACGGGCAGGGCTTCTTTTGTTGTTGGTGTGGATACCGGACTGTCACATCTGGCAGCAGCCTATGACAAGCCGACAGTGCAGATTTACTGCAATATCCCTCGTTGGCGGACTTGCTGTAACTGGTCACCTCGTGTCATCAGCTTAGGCGGGGAAAATGAGGTGCCCTCCCTCGAAGCTGTGGAAGAGGCCGTCTACAAACTTATGGTCTGGCTGGACTGAGCCAACCAGACCATGTTTAGTTGCCAATCTTGTCAGGAGATGCATCCCAAGCGGTGTTTTTCTTAGTTTACTGGACAACCATCATTTTCTGAAGTTCTTCTTCGGTGATGTATTCAAAGACTTTGACGACCTGCTGGACACCACTGACGCCAGAAGCGATTTTGGCAGCTTGGTTGCCTTCCCGTACAGTAACACGGCCCATCAGGTAAACGATACCCCGTTCGGTGATAGTCTTGAATGCATGGGAGTACAGGTCTTTTTCTGCCAGAAAGCTGGCGCTGACCTTGCTAGTGATCAGGGAGTCGTTGGAGCGGGAACCGATGGTAGACGGTGCCATGACAGCCAATTCGTTGACGACTGTCTGGACGTTTTCGATGCCAGCTATTTCATTGGCGACTGCCTGTTTGGTGGCTTCGCTATCAACTTCACCGGTCAGCAGGACTTTGCGGTTGAAGCAGGCGACATTGACATGACCGTTTTTGCCAGAAGTCTTGGAAGCGATGTTTTCACCTTTGAGAGTGATGACTTTGTCTTCGGTCTGCATCCCGACGGTGCGGCGGTCGGTTGCAGCCATACCGCCTCCGACTGCGCCACTGACCAGCATGACCGGTACGCAGGCAGTCAGGGAACAGCTCAATGCACCGGCGAGCATAATTTTCGCCAAGGTGTTTTTCCAACGGAAATTAGCGTTATTCATGGGTATCTTCTCCAAAAAAGGCTGCGTCAATCCCATCGCAGATGCAGTGAATGGTCAGCAGATGGACTTCTTGGATGCGGGCAGTTCTGTCATGGGGAACACAGATTTCCACATCGTCTTCGTTCAGCATCAGTTTGATCTTTCCACCGCCTTTGCCTATCAGGGCGACAATATGCATTTCCCGTTCGTGGGCGGCTTCTATGGCAGCAATGACGTTGCCTGAATTGCCGGAGGTGGAGATGGCAAGCAGGATGTCGCCTGGCTGACCAAAGGCTTGTACCTGCTTGGTGAAAATGTCCTGATAGCTGTAATCATTTCCGACAGCCGTCATGATGGATGAATCTGTTGTGAGTGCCATGGCGGGCAGAGGCATCCGCTCCCGTTCAAAACGGCCGACCAGCTCAGCGGCAAAATGCTGGCAGTCTGCCGCTGAGCCTCCGTTCCCACAGGCAAGGATCTTGTTACCCTGTGTCAGGGCGTTGTACATCAGCTCTGCTGCATGTGAAATGGGTTCTGCCAGTTCCAATGCTGCTTTTTTCTTCAGTTCAGCGCTTTCTTTAAAGTGTCCAAGAATACGTGTTTTCATCGTTGTTCTTTGCCTGATGTTATGTCACTTGAATCGTGTTTTTCAGCCAATGGCATTCATTTCCATCCCATGCTACAACATCAAAGCGGCAAATTGGTAATGTTTTGTAACGTTGCAGGTAAAAATAGGCGGTTTTGATGATTTTCTGCTGTTTGGCGGGTGTAATGCTTGCTGTAGCACCACCATATAGACGGTTTTTCCGTTTACGGACTTCGATGAAGACGAGAGTGTTGCCATCTTGCATGATCAGGTCGATTTCACCAAAGCGGCACCTGAAGTTACGGGTGATCGGTATAAGTCCCTGCCCCTGCAGGAAGGTCAAGGCATCGTTTTCAGCTTTTATTCCTGTCTGCTGTCTTTCTGTTGACGTGCCCGGGAAAGTGGTCATCCGTCTTATCTCCAAGGAAAATCCGGTCATTGGCAACCTGCTTGCAATTTATGAGCTGTCTAGGCAAAATCCAATAACCGTCGAAGCTTTTCCGGAGAACCTGCTATGCTGTTACAGCCATTGATGGAAGCCATGTCGCATCAGCAGATTCCTGATGCGACATTATATGTGATTGGTACGCCAATCGGGAATATCTGCGATATCAGCCTGCGGGCACTGTCTGTGCTTGATGCCGCCGATGTTGTCGCATGCGAGGATACCCGTAACACTCGGGCATTGCTGAGTGCTTATGGGCTGAACAAGACACTGATTGCTGCCCATCAGCATAATGAGCGGGAGGCAGCCCAACAGCTGATTGTTCGTCTTGGGAAAGGAGAACGGGTAGCGTTGGTTTCGGATGCCGGAACTCCGGGGGTTTCTGATCCGGGGGCAAGGATTGTGGATTCTATCCGTGAAGCAGGGTGCCATGTTGTGCCAGTGCCTGGACCGTCTGCTGTTGTGACGGCTTTGTCGGTGTCTGGGTTTCTTGACAGCTGTTTCAAGTTTGTTGGGTTCCTGCCGACAAGAAACAGCCAGCGTTTGGAAGTCCTGAATGATTTGAAAAAGCTCTCTGCAACGCTAGTCTTTTATGAGGCACCGCACCGTATCAAAGAGATGCTGGGTGCCTTATTTCAGGTATTTGGACCTGCCCGCAGGGTTATGATTGCCCGTGAACTGACAAAGCTGTTTGAGGAAACTTGGCGGGGCACATTGGTGGAGGCTGATGCTTGGCTGGTGGGTGACAGCAATCGCTTGAAAGGTGAGTTTGCGATTCTTGTTGAGGGCGCCCAACTTGCTGAAGATGGGGTAGATGATGAGGCAAGACGGATTCTGTCCATTCTGCTGGAGTCGATGTCGGTAAGTTCTGCTGCCGCAACGGCGGCAAAACTGCTCGGCAAGAAGAAAAACCAGTTGTACAGCCTTGCACTTGAGCTGAAGGGTGCCGAGGGCTGGTTGAGTGGTGGTTAATTCCCTATAAAATGGGTGGTATTTTCACGACAGAACTGCCAAAACAGCTAAATTTGCCTGATTCTGGGGCTATACTGAGCCGCATAACATCATAAAAAAAGGGAACATTATGCAGTTCAGTAAGGCAAGTTTTATCTATTTCAGTGCGACAGGCACGACCCGTAAGATTGTCAGGGCAGCGAAAGGTGCGCTGTCTGTTCCTAAGATTGATTACAATCTGTTGCGTAAACCTGTTAATCAGGAGGTTTCTATCGCATCGGATAATCTGCTGGTTGTTGCGATGCCAGTCTATAACGGCCGTATCCCGGCTTTTGCGGCGGAAAGCCTGAAGAAAATAAAGGGCAACAATACCCCTGCGATTGTCATTGCGGTTTATGGCAACCGTGAGTATGACGATGCGCTGTTGGAAATGAAGCTGATGATGCAGGAGCAGGGTTTCTTTGTACTTGGTTTCGGTGCTTTCATCGCACGCCATTCCATCTTCCCGAATGTGGCTGCAGAACGCCCAGATGCTGATGACCTTGCTCAGGTCGCATATTTCACCAAACAGTGTGTCGCCAAACTGGCAGGCCTGGCTTCATCTGATGGCTATGTTGTACCGGAAGTCAAAGGCAACTTCCCACTCATGCCGCTCAAGACTGTGCCGATGAAACCATCCACCGGTGATGATTGCGACTGCTGTGGTATCTGTGAAAAAGTCTGTCCAGCCCAGGCAATCACCGTCACCGATTCCACCGCTGAAACCAATACCGATCTCTGCATCTCCTGCGGTGCGTGTATCACCATCTGCCCAATTGAAAGCAGACAGTACCGTGGTGAGGACTACGAAAAATTCAAAGGCAAATTCACAGCCCGCTTTGGCGTCCGCAAAGAAAACGAAACGTATCTGTAACCGTCAGATTGCAGGCATGAAAAAAACAGGATTTCCAAAAGGAGTTCTGATTTTTGTTTTGTGCGGTGAGTTCTTGGGTTCTGACAGGTTTATCGATTCCAAAACATGGTACAGAGCCACATGACTGTTCATATTGCTGAGATTGCTGAAACAGCTCGATGGATGGAATAGGGGAAATAAATGGCTGAAGGTTTTGAGGTGTTGTTGGAATTGGCAAAGCAGGATGATGGTTATGCCTATACCGCCTAGGTGTAATGTATGAACATGGGGATGATGTTCCTCAAAGTTATATTAATACGGTAAACAAAGTCTGAACATTTTCGAGCCAAATTGTTGGGACATGCTCGGGCTCAATTCAATCTAGCATTAATGTATGAGCAAGGTCGGGGTGTTGAGCAGAGTGATAAGAATGCATTTGAGTTATATCGCTTAGTTGCGGAGTGAAGGTAAAAAGATGGTTCATCCCTGAAGTTCGGGGAAGAAGGGATTGACAAAAAATGGTGGTGAATTTGAGTACCTGTCAGACTGTCAGGAACACTACTTAGATTTCGACTTTAGTACCTAATTCAACAACCCGGTTGGTTGGAATCTGGTAATAGTCTGCCGCACTGCGGGCATTACGGGTAATCCAGATGAACAGGTGTTCACGCCACCGCATCATCCTAGAGCGTTTGGATGGTACCAATGACAGACGGGAAACAAAGAACGATGTCTGCATCAGGTCAAAATGATGGCCGTATTGACTACATTCTTCTAGGACTTGCGGGATATCCGGTTCATTCTTAAAGCCATAATGTACATCAATCATCCAGCAGTTATTGCCGTAATCGGAAATCTTGACGCGTTCCCAAGGAGGCACCCATGGAACATCGTGCGTATGGATGGTCAGGAAATAAACGCGCTCGTGAATGACTTTGTTGTGGGCAAGGTTATGGAGCAATGATTGGGGAACCCCGTTGTTGTCCCGTTTAAGGACAACGGCTGTGCCAGAAACCCTTTTTGGGGGGGAAATGAACAGGGTTTCCAGAAAGTCTTTGAGCGGGATAGCCTGCTGTCTCAGGTTCCATTCAATCATCCTGCGTCCACGTCGCCAGGTCAGCATCAGAGTGAACAGTATTGTCGCAAGTGCCAAGGG